>CAVJQK010000157.1:0-3979 GCA_963651795.1 Erysipelotrichaceae bacterium
TGCACTCTGCACTCTGCACTCTGCACTTTGCACTCTGCACTCTGCACTTTGCACTATTTTATATTCCCGGAGTTCCCTATGTCTCAATCAGACCGTTTGGCCGCTTCTTTGGAAGCGTTTCTTTTTATACACGGCGCGCCCGTCGGGATCGCGGAGCTTTGTGCTGCCGTCGACGCGGAGGAGGCGCGCGTGCGCGAGGCACTGGATTCGCTTTCGGCGCGGTACGCGCGTGAGGATTCCGGGATTTGCCTTCGGGAAACGGGCGCCGGGATTTTTTTGGCGACGAAAAAAGAATTCGATGAATGGTTGTCGGCCTCTTCCGGAAAAGAGACGACACTGTCGGCCGCGGCGGTGGAAACGCTTGCCGTCATTGCGGCCAAAGAACCCGTGACGCGCGCGGAAATCGAGCGTGTGCGCGGCGTGGGAGCGGGGCGCATTTTGGCATCTCTCATGGAAAAAGATTTAATTGAAGAGCGCGGGCGCTTAGATTCTTTGGGGCGCCCGATTTTATATGGGACGACGCGTCGTTTCCTCGCTTCCGCCGGCCTTTCCGACGTGAAAGAATTGCAGAAAAAATGGAACGAACGCATGACGGAAGGGGATTTGTTTTGAAGGAACGTTTGCAAAAAATTTTGAGCCGCGCGGGCGTCGCATCGCGTCGGAAAGCCGAAGAAATGATTGCCGCGGGGCGTGTGCGCGTGAACGGAAAAGTCGTGCGCGAACCGGGGACGACGGCCGATATTCGCACGGATCGCATTGAAGCGGACGGCACGGCTCTTCGGCCGGAACGCCTTCGCTACTTTTTGTTTCATAAACCGGATCGGACCATTACATCGGTGAAAGATCCGCAGGGACGGCGCACGGTGCTGGACTTTTTCCCGCGCGTCACCGAGCGGATTTTCCCTGTCGGACGGCTCGATTATCATTCGGAAGGGCTGCTCCTTCTCACGAATGACGGAGATCTCGATTACATTTTGACGCATCCGTCCAAAGGCGTGCCGAAGGTGTACGAAGTGACGGTGCGCGGAAAATATTCGGAAACTTTGGCCGCGAAAATGGCCCGCGGTGTCAATCTTCCCGACGGGCGGACGGCGCCTTGCGAAATCGAAGTCCTTTCCTACGATGAGACGCGCAATCGCACGCATCTTCGCATGACGCTGCACGAAGGGAAAAATCGCGAAATTCGACGCATGATGGAAATGTTTCATTATCCCGTTTTCGAATTGAAACGTGTACAATATTCGTTTTTGACGCTGGACGGCGTCGCGAAGGGGGCATTCCGCCGCCTGTCCAAAGAAGAGGTTCAAAAATTATATGAGCTCTACCGGTAATGTCGCGGTCATCGGCGCGGGTGCGGCCGGGCTTTTGGCGGCGGTGCGGGCGGCGTCCCTCGGCGCGCATGTTCTCCTTTTCGAAAAAATGGATCGCGTCGGCCTCAAAATGGGCATCACGGGAAAAGGCCGCTGCAATTTGACGAATGCGGCGCCGATTTCCGAATTCATTGCCAAAACGCCGGGAAATGGAAAATTTCTCTACAGCGCCTATCAAAATTTTTCCAATACGGATTTATTGAAACTTTTGGCGTCGTGGGGACTGGAAACGATCACGGAGCGCGGCGGGCGCGTGTTTCCGAAAAGCGAGGATGCGCAGGAAGTACGCCGTCTTTTCATGAAGAAACTTTCGGAAACGGGTGTCGATTTGCATTTGTCCGAGCCGGCAGTGCGCATTCTGTCCGAGGACGGGCATGTCGCGGCGGTGGAAACGGGAAAAGATAGTTATCGTGTCGATGCCGTCATTCTCGCGACGGGCGGGAAATCCTATCCGCGGACGGGCTCGACGGGAGACGGTTATCGCATGGCCGAAGCACTCGGGCATACGATCAAAAAACCGCGACCCGCGCTCATTCCGCTCGTGTGCAAAGAAGAATATTGTAAAGAATTGCAGGGGCTTTCTCTCAAAAATGTGGCACTTTCCGTGTCCGCGGGCGGGAGAAGAAAAGCGTCCGAGCAGGGAGAAATGATTTTTACGCATTTCGGCATTTCCGGACCTATTGTGCTCATGCTCTCCGATGCCGTTTCTTTGTGGCTTTCGCAGGGGCATGCCGTCACGGCCGAAATCAATTTAAAACCGGCGCTCACCGAAGAGGTGCTCGATGCGCGCCTTTTGCGTGATTTGGAAACGCATCGCGCCAAGCAGATGAAAAATGCGCTCGTCGATTTGCTGCCGCATCGCCTGATTGAGCCGATTTTGCATTTGTCGGACATTCCGGTCGACATGCCGGCGGCCGAACTCACGCGGCATCTTCGCACGAATTTGCGTTATGCGTTGCAGCACATGCCCCTCACCGTGACGGGGACGCGGCCGATCGAAGAGGCCATCGTCACGGCGGGCGGCGTTTCCTTAAAAGAAATCAATCCGACCACCATGGAATCCAAACTCGTCCGCGGGCTGTATTTTGCGGGCGAAGTCACCGATATACACGCATACACCGGCGGTTATAATTTGCAAGCCGCCTTTTCGACGGGATACGTTGCCGCGACGGATGCGGCAAAGGGAGGAAACCGATGAAACGTTTATCAATCGCCATTGACGGGCCGGCCGGCGCGGGGAAAAGCAGCGTCGCCAAAATGTTAGCCAAAACCATGGGATACACCTATCTCGATACCGGCGCCATGTACCGCGCGCTTACGTACGCGGCCCTTTCGCGCGGCCTTTCGGAAACAAAAGATATCATTGCGATGGCGCGCGCGCTCACAATGACCGTCTCTCCGGGAGAGACATCCATGCGCGTATTTCTGGACGGCGAAGAAGTCACCGATTTTTTGCGGACACCGGACGTCTCGGCGCATGTGTCCGCCGTTTCCGCCATTCCGGAAATTCGGACGCTCATGGTCGATTTGCAGAGGAAACTCTCGGAAGCGGGCGGCACCGTCCTCGACGGGCGCGATATCGGCACCGTTGTTTTGCCGCATGCGGACGTGAAAATTTTCCTCACGGCCTCGCCGCGCACGCGTGCGATTCGCCGCTACAAAGAAATGGCGGAAACGAATCCCGGTATCACCGTGGACGAAATCGAAGCGGATATCCGCGAGCGCGATTATAAAGACAGCACGCGGGAAACGTCGCCCCTTCGCGAAGCCGAAGACGCCGTGCATCTCGACAACGGCGATTTGACGCTTGCGGAAACGGCGGCGGCCATCCGCAAAATCTGTGACGAAAAGGCAGGTGCATGCTGATGTTTCGCAAAATGATTTATGCTTTTTTGCGCGCGACGCTCGGTTTCTATTTCTTCACCGTGAAAGGCCTCAAATACGAGGGCGTCGAAAATATTCCGGAAACGGGCGCCGTCATCGTCGCGCCGAATCACAAGAGTAATTTCGATCCGCCGGTCATCGGTATTTGCTCGCCGCGCATTGTGCATTACATGGCGAAGGAAGAACTTTTCAAAAATCCGATTCTGGCGCCGATTATCCGCTTTTTCGGGACTTTTCCCGTCAAGCGCGGCAGTATCGATCGCGCGGCGATTCGCCAGGCGATGCGCGAAATCAAAAACGGCGAGCCGCTCGGCATTTTCCCCGAAGGTACGCGCATTAAAGGAAACAAAATCGGTCGTTTCCACGACGGCATGGCGAGCCTCGCGCTCATGACCGGGACGCCGATTATGCCCGTCGCCGTCATCGGCACGGAAACGTTTCCGAAGAAAAAAGGCCCGCTGGCCGTCATTTTCGGAAAACCGATTCCCGTCGAAAAACAGAAAACGTCGACGGAAGCGATACAAGAACTCAATGAAAAAGTCCGCACGGCGCTCATTTCCATGCGGGAAGAATATTATAAAAAATGCGGATATACGGAAGAGTGAAGGGGAAAGAGGGAAGGGGAAAGAGGAAAGAGGAAAGCGGCAGCGTAAAACAGAAATATGTGCGAAGCGCATCCTGACCGCATGCCTCATGCCCCATGCCTCATGCCCATGCTGTATGTT
>CAVJQK010000158.1:0-3939 GCA_963651795.1 Erysipelotrichaceae bacterium
ATATCAAGGCGCAGTGGCAATTGGTGATAATGTTTCAGCAACAAACTATGGAGCTATTGTAATAGGAAGTTATGCACGCGCTGCCAATGACGGCCGCGAAGAAATGTCGGATGTTTCTTCATCTGCTACAGGGAAAGGTTCTATTGCTTTAGGTAGCGCAGTAACTGCTTCCGCAAATGGTGCTATTGCTATTGGTAGTAGTTATTATAGAACCTTAACAAAGGAGATGTGTGAATATGCAAAAGGTGCTACTGCTTCGGGGGAAGGCGCGGTAGCACTCGGGATTGGATCGGAGGCAACCGGAGCATATTCTGTTGCACTTGGCGCAGACAGTATTGCTTCTGGAAATACAGTTTCTGTCGGTAACTCTTACAACAAACGTAGAATTACTAATGTGGGTGATGGTACTTCGAATACCGATGCGGCGACGTATGGGCAGCTGGTGGATGCAAAGGCCGATAACAGTAGTTCTGTCGTAACCTATACGGCGTATACACCGGATGACGACGGTATTGTCACGGTGGAAACGAATAACGGCGGGACGGCATTCAAACTCGATCTCAGTAGCCTTGGCGGTGATTGTGTGGTGGATACGGGTACGGTAGAAATTTGGGGTACTCCGGAAACATACCTTTCGACCGATTTGGGGTTAACATTAAGTCATGGCGCGGGATCTGTAGCATATGGATACGGGGCATCGGCTTCCGGGGCTTACTCGATGGCATTTGGGCGTAGTGCCTATGCATCCGGGAGAGGCGCAATTGCAATTGGGGCTACATATAAGGATCAGGACATACAGAGAGAATCTGAAGATTTTGATTTCATAACATCAGCATCCGGCGAAAGAGCTGTCGCACTTGGTACTGGAGCATCTGCAGGTGGTAATTCTGCTATTTCCATCGGTACCGGTTCCGTCACATCGTATGCTTATAGTATTGCAATCGGTCAGAATGCAACGGTAGAGGTGGATAGACCTTCCGGAATCTATAGCGCTGAGGCAGCTGTGGCTATTGGGAAGTCGTCATCTGCCCATGCTGACAATTCGGTTGCTATTGGGACCAATTCTGTTACCGGAGGCGGTGGAAACTACGGGTGCTTCGGGGCGTCCTCTGTTGCAATAGGTGATTCTTCCCATGCTCTCGGAGATCAATCTATTGCCATTGGGAATAATGCTGTTGCCGGAAAAGAGATTACTTCCTACGTTTATTCTACAGCTAATTCTGTTGCTATAGGCAATAGTGCGAATTCTTTCCATGCTAATTCCGTTGCACTCGGCAGTAATTCTGTGACGAGTGATGATGATACTATTTCTGTCGGTCATAAGACCGGAGACGAATATGTGTCGGGTTTTGATAGCGGTGACAATGTTGTATATGAGATTTCTACGTATTCTGATACGTTACTTCGTCGTATTACGAATGTGAAAGATGGCACGGGTAATACCGATGCAGCGACGTACGGGCAGGTGGTGAAGAATACGACGTATACCGTTGGCAACGATAATAAGATTGTCGTACAAACGAACGGGACGGATGCTAATGGTTCCGATACGGCATTCACTCTTGATCTCAGTAAAATTGCGGGCGCAAGCGGTGGATCGTATACCGGAAGCGATACGATTTCCATTGATGAAAATAACATTGTCAGCGTCAAAAATATGGCGATGAGCACGGTGGGAGCGACGATCGGCGCGACAGCAGCAGGGGATTATTCTTTCGCCATCGGCAGCGGTGCTTCTGCATCCGGTGCGCAGTCTGTGGCTCTTGGCTATAACGCAGTCGCAAGTGGGACGGATTCCGAAGAAACACTCGTAGGTGCGACGGTCGCAGTCGGCACGACGGCAAATGCGAGCGGAAACGGATCGACAGCTGTCGGCTATGGTGCGAATACGGCTGGTAATGATGCTATTGCATTAGGCTCCTTTGCTTCTGCTGCGGCAAAAGACAGCGCCGCCATCGGCTCGGATGCGTCGGCTGTAAATACCGGATCTTCTGCATTCGGTGCGGAAAGTGTAGCTTATGGAGAAGGTGCGGCAACGCTTGGGTATGAAAGCATGGCCTACGGCGCTCGTTCTTCTGCAGTCGGTTATCAGGCAAAGACCGGATTGGTTGTCGCGGATCAAGAAGGGAAATACACATATTACGGCGGCGGCAATGATTCCGTAGCCGTCGGCGATTATAGTATGGCATACGGAAACTACAGCGTGGCTATCGGCTACGGTGCGGCGGCCGGTGCCATGGATGCATCCGGAACATTCTTGAACGGATCGACAGCTATCGGATTGGGGGCGGCCGCTTTGAATGAAGGCGCTACGGCAATCGGTGACGGCAGCTATGCAAGCGGTAAGGGATCCGCGTCTATCGGTCTTAATTCGCGCGCCAATGCACAATATTCGACCTCCATCGGTTTCACGGCACAGGCTCTCGGCACAAATTCCACGGCTATCGGCTATCAGGCTGTTTCTTCTACCGACATAACTACGGAAGACGGAAACACAGTTGCGACCGTTTCCTTCGGTCATAAGAACGGTGATACGTATTACGAAGCTAACCAAAGCGGTACTTATGATGAAAAGAAGTATACCGATACGGTTCTCTCTCGCTTGACGAATGTAGCGGATGGGAAAGCAAATACCGATGCGGCGACGTACGGACAGCTTGTGAAGAATCAGGAATATACGTTTGATTCCAATGGTGTCGCGACGATTGAAACGAATGAAAGCACGTCCGATTCGAAGAAAGTTGCTTTCACGTTGAAACTTTCGAGCGGTGAAATCGATTCCGGAGATAAAGGTAATGGCTATGTGACCGGTAAAGAAGTCTATGACGAAGTGCGTCCGACGAACGGAGCTTACGTGAAGAATAATCAGACTACGGCAGAGAATCTCAAACAGTTGGATACGCAGGTTTCCAAAAACACTTCGAATATTTCTACCAATACGACGAATATCAAAAATCTCGGAGATAAAGTTACGGGGATTGATAATCGTGTGACGAAAATCGAAAGCAGTATCACGAATATCGATGGAAAGGTCGACGCTGTCAAATTGGACGGCGGGACGTATAAGCTTTCCAAAGATACGACTTCGCAGACGATTAAGTATGCGGGCGGTGGAGATGCTTTCACGATTGAGATCGAAGGACTCGGAGAAGGCGGAAGCGGATCGTATGAGGCCGGTGATCATATTTCCATTGAGGATAATAAGATTACCGTCACCACCGACGGGAAAGTTGAAAGCGGAAATACGAGTATCGTCACCGGAGATACGGTGTATCAGACGACGGGCGATGTCTCGAAGCTTTCTCAGTCCGGACTCGGTGATAATTTAGCGGATAGCGTGCTCACAGTGAATGAACGTGTTCTGTCTCTTGATAATCGTATGAGTGATCTCAGAAACGATATCCATAAAGTCGGCGCCGGGGCTGCGGCTTTGGCGGCGCTCCGTCCGGAAGGGTATGACCCGGATGATAAGTTCTCGTTTGCTATCGGTTACGGGCACTATAAGAATGCGAATGCCGGAGCTATCGGTGCTTTCTACAAGCCAAATCAGGATACAACGGTTTCCTTCGGTTCGACAATCGGAAACGGGGATCCGATGATGAATATCGGTTTCTCGTTCAAGCTCGGTGCACGCAGTAAGGGAGCGGGCATTTACAGCTCGAATGTCGAACTCGTGCGCGAGATGAATTCGATCCGTAAGGATAACGAAATGCTTCGCAAAGTCAATTCGGATCAGGCGAAGGAAATCGGTGCTCTCAAAGCGGATAATGCGCAGATGAAGGAACAAATTGCACAGATTCTCAAAAAGTTAGAACTGTCGGATACGGTAAAAAAGACTGTGACGACGCACTGACCGGCGAAGCCATCGTCCAATCGTAACGACATTCTATATATTTCTCCCTGTGCCGGTAGTGGCACAAATAAGAAGGCGAGTTTCCC
>CAVJQK010000159.1:0-3923 GCA_963651795.1 Erysipelotrichaceae bacterium
ACGGTCACGGGAAAAATTTCCGATGAATATTTGAGCAAAGTCGCCATCGATTTGTCCAAAATCGGAAATGAGGAAACGGCGGAGAAAAATAAATGGGTGAACGGCGGTACCCTTTACAGCCAAACGGCGAGTACGCAGGATTATGGCGATGCAAATAAAAAAGTCACCGTTTCCATTGATGACACCAAAAAGATTTTCGGCGGGACGACGGATGAATCCGTGAAAGCCGGCGATAAAATGACGCTGGTGCATATCGAAGGGAAGAATGCGGGCGACGAAACTAATTTTGCGAAATTCGATACGACGGCCGATTTGAATTTCAAAGATACGGCCGCGAACGGCATTACCGCGACGGGTACGCATACTGATAAGATTGAGAGCAGCGCCGTGCCCGCCAATGACGGGACAAAAGGAAAATACGATGTGGTGTATACCGTCGGGACAAAAACGGTAAGCGCCATTGCCGGCGGAACCGTAGATCTTCGGCAAGACGCGTTTACGACCGGCAATCAATATACGCTGGGAGGGGCGAATATCACCGTCGATACGAGCAAGATTATCATCGGAAATACCGGAAACGGCACCCGAAAAGCCATCATTGATTTCAGCGGAGATTCGGGGACATTTTCTTTAAGCTCCGCAGAGGCCGCAGTCGATTATGCGGAAACAAGCGATGATGCCGTCAACGGTGTGTGGGCAAGAGGAAAGGAAACCAATCAATTCTCCCTTTCCGAAGATGCGAAGACCGTGTATTGGGATTCTTCCGAGAAAACGGTGAATACGGTCGTTATCGGTACCGTGGATTTGTCTAAAGATGTTCGCAGTTTCAAAAATCTCGCGGCGAGTGGCACAATCCAAACAGTTGGCGCGATTTACGGTTATACCGAGAATAAGGAAATTGCGGACGTCGTCGGCAAAATAATTAAAATCGTGGGCGTGACCGATGGGAACAGATTCAATAGCAAGAATTGGACGGTACAGTCGTCCGCGGATGAGATTGTTTCCGTCAATCAGGAACCCGGAATCAGAGCCGTCGTGAATGCGACATACAATATGGATGGCGGCGATCTTAATCTCAATACGAGCGGACTTGCATTGCTTGCCTTCGAGGAAAATATCAATTGGGAGAAAGGAGTTACCGCTGTTTCTCTTTCCGGACAGGATATTGAGCGCGTCGATTTTTCCGAGATTTCTTTTGCCGATACGGAAACGAAGAAAAATGAGACAATGCGTCTTTTGAGCGCGCAAAATATGACGGAAAATATCGGCACGATTACGTATGACACAGCGCACTGGACGAACAGAGCGGGGACGACGATTTACGATAAAGACAATCGCACGCATGACGATAATGACAATCTTATCGGCTACGGCATTACACTCACCGTCGATCGCGGGGATCAAATCGTCTGGAAGACGACAAAAGAAGACACAAAATTTACAAGTTGTACGCTGGATTACACACGGGGCAAGGGCTATGTGAAAGGGATGACGATTGCCGATGCCGGCATCACGTGGGCGAACGGGGAAACGGCGATTACGCTGGATGAAGATTATGATTTTTCCGAAGCGGGGACGCTTACATTTCCGGCCGATAAAATTTCCAATGTGTCGACCTTACAAGCGGGCGACTCGATGACATTTTTCGATGCGAACGGTAAAATGTCCGATACCGATTGGGAGAATGTCATAAAGATCGATTCCGACTCGCAAACGGCCGGTGAATATACGAATCAGGCGACGAAGGCGGTGACTGTCACCGGAAATATCGGTATCAATCTCGCCAAAGAAGATACGAAAAAAGTCACCGCGACCGTGTCCGAGCAAAATATGAATACGATTGCCATCGACCTTTCCAAAATCGGAAAAGCGGGCGATGATACCGATGCGTGGGATACGGAAACGGCGCTCTATACGAATACAACATCGGGTCAAGATTATGCGGTGAAGAATGTTTCCGTTTCCGTCGATAATACCAAAAAGATTTTCGGCGGCACGACGGATGAGAGCGTGAAGACCGGCGACACGATGACGCTTCTCGACATCACGGGGACACATGCGGCGGGCGAAAATGCGCTCACCGATATTTCCCAAACTTCCGAAGTTTCCTTCAAAGACACCCAAGGAAACGGCCTCATCGTGACCGGCAAACACACGGATACGATTGCAAGCAGTACGACCGCATCAAGTGACGGGCCCGGAAACTATAAGCTCATCTACACCGTCGGCCAAAAATTATTGGGCAGCGACAGCACTATTACGGCCGAAGAATTAGATCTCACGAAAGAGGCGTTCACGGCCGGCAATCAATACGTGCTGCAAGATCTCGTTCATATCAATACGGAAAATCTCAAAATTAAAAATATCGGGGACGGCACGAAAAAAGCGATTATCGATTTCTCGGAAGCGACCGGCACGGGGAGTTTCGTTTTGGCAAATGCCGATAATCAAGGCTGTGTTTCCGATACCGTTTCCTATACGGAGAGCGAAGATCAAGCCGTGAACGGCATTCGGGCGGCCGGCAATCAATATCGCACATTTTCCGTTTCCGAAAACGGCAAGATTGTCTGTCTCGATTCCGCCGCGCAGGATGTGAGCCGCGTGAATGTCGGATATTACGTTGACGTGGCGGAAGACGTCCGACATTTTACGAATTTGACGGCAAGCGGGACGGTGGAAACGGAGGAAATTTTCGGGCTGGACAATCAGCGTATCGCAAAAGCGAAAGGGAAAAATGTGACTTTGGCCACGGCGGAGGGAGAACATACTTTCGCCGACGGTTGGACAATTCCGGAAGGCACAAAAGATGTGTATGCGCGCCAGGAAGAAGGCGTCATCGCGCTTTTCAAAGGGGCGTATAACGCGGACGACGGAAATTTGAATGTAAAAATCAATGATTTGGATGCGATTTATTTCTACGAGGGTCTGGCGTGGAGAGACGATGCCGTGATTGATTTGGCCGGCACCGGGATTAATCTCACGGAAAAAATCATTGATGCATCCGAGCTTTCTTTCAGTACCGACAGCGTCAAAAATATCGTCAAGACCGACGGCGCATATCAAATGGTGCTCATCAATACCGATGAAGAAAATCATTTGGACGCGGCGAAAATCACGAATAATGAAAATATCGCCGTTACGCTCGACGACACCGTGACATTCAAAGGAAAAACGGAGCTTTCGGCCGATAAGAAACAATTTATCGCGAGCATGGATAGGGAAACGGCCATAGCGGCCGAGCAGACGCATCACAATGTCATGGTGCAAAACGCCGCGATGAATGCCGTCGCGACGGGCACGGTTCAAACGACGGACGCGATTTCGACGACTTTGCACGATTTCGATGAAAAAGATCTCGAAAGCGGCGCGATTTTCGCTCACATCGGCGGCAGCAGCACGGAGACGGAGACGGGAAGTCATGTCGCCTCCAATATGTGGAATGTAGACGTCGGCATCACGACCGGAAAAGAGTACGTCGACGGCCGCGCCGATTATGCGCTCTATTATGAAGGCGGGTTCGGAAACTATACGACGCATGACGACGCGGCAACGACAAAAGAAATGTCCGGCGAGCTCAAATACCACGGCGCCGGTTTCCTCTTCCGTTACGAAAACAAAAATCATGTTTACGGAGAAGCCGGTTTCCATGCGGGGCGTATCGGAAACGAAAATCATGCGCTCGGCATCGACAATTCCGCCGCGTATTACGGCGGGCATGTGGGCGTCGGAAAAATTCTGAATGTCGGTGAAAATCAATCCGTCGATATGTACGCCAAATTTTATATGAATCGCACCGGCGGCATCAATTACGGAAATGACGATTCGAAAGTGAAACTCGACGCCGTCACGAGCAAACTTCTCCGCATCGGCGGGCGTTATAACCGCAAGATGAATGCGAATTACATGTTCTACACGGGTGCGGC
>CAVJQK010000160.1:0-3913 GCA_963651795.1 Erysipelotrichaceae bacterium
ACGGCAACACGCGGAACGTCCAAATTTCCGAATCGAGCCACCACGCGTCATAGGGCGCGGGATCGAAATGCGTATCCGTGTAAATAATCGGCTTATCGTAAATCAAGGCGAATTCGAACATGACACCCGAAAAATCGGAAATCATGATGTCGCTTCTGCGGAGCACATCAAAATTATCCGTATCGCGGTTCCATTCCAACTGTTCCGATTCCGGATATTTCGCCATCAACTTTTCCATCAGCGGAATTTCGGACGTAAAAGATTGCGGATGCGGGCGAATGATGATGTGATAACCCGTTTCCAAAAGCGAATCGATGAAACGCTCGCCGTATTTATTTAAAATGGAAGACGGCCCCCAGGACGGTGCCAAAAGGACAGTGCGCGGATGTGCGGGAAGTGCCGGCGCCGCGTCAAGCCGTTTCTTCATTTCGTCCATGTAGGGAATGCCGACCTTGATGAATTCTTTTTCGGGAAGCCCGCGAAGCGTTTCCAATTCACGCAATTGATTTTTTTGAAACTCTCCGCCGCCCATCACCGCGTCGTAATGATCCAGCGCAAACATTCTGTACACGGTGAGATCCGTCGGCGCGTGCGGAATGTGGACGTACCAATTGACTTCGGGCGAGCGTTTCCATTGGAGGACATCCAGCCCCGGCGTCGTCGAAAGGACGATATAGGCTTTCATAAAATTCAGTTTCGAAAATCCGCGATTCCCATGCCCTATATATTCCGCGCGGAAATGTCGGAACGGCGCGCGAAAAGCCGCATCATCCTCCGATGCGGTGTAGTATACGACGGGGAAACCGGCTTCGTCCAAGAGGCGAATGATCGGCTCGAAAATACTCCAGTACCGTTTATCGTCCGAAAAAACGGCGAGAGGAATTTTATTTTCGGAAACATCACGCTTCCCGCCGCCGCTCAAAAGGAAACGCAATTTCACCCACCAGATTTTGACCAGATAACGTGCGACGCCCAAAATTCCTATTAAGATGGTAAAAAGCATACTCCCGGTGCCGGGATCGATGTACAAAAGCATGGAAAGCTTCCCTCTTTCGACGGTTTATTGCAATTCGGTTTCTTCCGTTTCAAAAAATTTCTTCTGCTTGAAATAAAAGCCGACGCCGATGGCCGACCAGACGAGGAGCAAAATATACGATTCGGTGCAAAAATGAACGCCCGAAAGTCCCGGAATCGGGATGAGTTGCAGCACCATAAAAAATGCGGAAACAACGACGCCGAACCACGCCGCGCATTTCAAAAGGAAACTACCGTCCCCGGTCTTTCGTATCGTCACAATCGTAGACGCACAGGTAAAGAAATATCCGATGGAGGCACCGATAGCGGACATATCGACAAACCAGCCGAGCGCTTCACGTCCCAAAATCGGGCCGGAAAGTGAAATGATAATGCAGAAAATCAAAGCATTTTTCGGCGTACCGTGTTTCTTATCGATGACACCGAACCATTTCGGAAGATAACCGTCAAGACTCATCGAATACATGAGGCGGCTCGCCGCGAGATAAAATCCCATGATGCCGGAGAGCACGGCACAGGAAACAGCCGTCCCGACCAAAATTTTCCCGGGAACCCCCAAGAGTCGTTCCGCCGCGGTGAGCAAGAGCCAGGGCGTCGCGCTGCTTTCCACAATCAAATCCGGCCAATTTTGAAGCGCCGCCGCCGCAATCGTGTTATTCGCAATATAGACGAAACATCCGAAAAGAATCGCGACGATCATAATGACGCTGACTTTTTTATACGGAAACTTAAATTCCTCCGCTGCCTGCGGAATCGTATCGAAACCGACGAACGCCCACGGCGCGATGGCAAAGGTCGCCAAGATCGCCGACGTAATCCCCATGCGCCCCTCATGCGCGAAAACGGAAGCGGACGTATAGTTTCCGGAAGCGAGAGCTGCCGTCGCCGCCGCTTTATCGAATCCCCACAAAGGATACATATTCTCAATCGTCGCCTCGGCACTGAAATACGCCGCAACCGTCAGCGTCAGAACAGAGCCGCCAAGCAAAACGGCCAGCACCGTCTGAATAAAACCGGCCTTTTCGACGCCCCAAATATTGAAAATTCCAAACGCAATCAAAATGCCCATCGCAAGGAGCATTTCTCCCGCCCAGACATCAAAGCCGGCGATTTGATAATGAAATCCCCATTTCAAAATATCAAGCGACCCGTCCAGCCCGTCCACGATAAGACCGATCGCCGTCGAATTCATCGGAACATTCGTGAGATACGCCGCCACCAGAAACCAACCGCAAAGATACGCGGAGAGTTTCCCGAAGCATGCTTTCGTGAACGTGAATTCTCCGCCCGCTTTCGGAAACTTCGGCACCATGTACGCATAGCTGAATGCGATGATAATCATGACCAAAGCGCCCAAAATCATCGCGATGCCCGTCCCGGCCACACCGGAATTAATCAGAAACTTTTTCCCCGGATTGATAAAGGAGCCCCAGCCGATGACGCAGCCGAAAGCGAGAGCCCACACATGCATGGGACTCAGGCCCCGTTTCAATTCCGATTTTTTCTCACTCATACAAAAATACCGTAACCTTTACACATCATACGTCTTATCGATCGCCTTCAATTCGCGGAACGTATCGATTTCGACGATATCTTCCTCGCGGCAGGGCAAAATCCCGACCTTATAATGTTCCTTTCGATACACGAGCGGCACCTGCTCCCAATAGCGCTCCTTGCCGCCCGGCGACGCGTACACATCCGGGATATCGGCCGCAAGCCGTTTCCCGTCCTCCTCCGACCAGTAGGAAATACCGACCATCTGCCAGCAATCCGTCCCGCCGACTTTTTCGGCCGCAATGACGCCGTCCTTCACATCGAAGCACCAATCATCCGTGCGTTCTTTGGGAATCGCCAGGAAATCGGACGTGTAATGATATTTTTTAATGATTTTCGGATTGGAAACGACGAGATCCGCCTCGAGCACATACGCGCCCGAAAGCAAATCCTTTGCCGCCATCGCCGACGATATATTATTCGCCTCATTGTAGAGCGGATTTTCCAGAAATTTCAGCATCGGATATTTGTAGAGCAGCTGATCGAATTGCTCGGAGAGATACCCGCGCACGATATAAATTTCCTCAATTCCCGCCGCAAGGCATGCATCCAAAAGCGTATCGATCATGCGCACGCCGTGCACACGCACCAAGGGCTTGGGCGTATTGAACGTAATCGGCACCAAACGCGAGCCGAAACCCGCCGCCAAAAATACCGCGCGGCGTGCTCGATACGGCTCCAATGCCGCAAGACCTTCCGCCGTAATGACGCCGTCTTTTACGAAACCGCATTCCGCCAAATCCGCGAGCATCTTTTCGACGGCGACAATCCCGTGCTTCGTCCGCGTTTCCCAATCTTCGGGCAAAAGAGCTGCGGAAGAAAGGGCCAAAGTTTCCAAAATATCAAACTGAATTCGATCGAGTTTCATAAAAAATCCTTTCCTCACTTCCCGTAATGCGCCCAAAATTCTTCGCGGAAAGCTTTGAAACGACCGTCTATGATCGCCTGCCGCATATCGCGCATGAATTGCAGAAGGAAATATAAATTGTGGATTGTGAGAAGCCGGAGCGCCAGTATTTCCTCCGCCTTGTACAAATGGCGAATGTACGCGCGGGAGAAATGACGGCACGTGTAGCAGCCGCAGCCCTCCTCAAGAGGCGCCCAGTCGCGCTCGTACTGTTTGTTTTTAATATTCATGCGACCCGTGTGCGTCATCGCCATCCCGTTTCGCGCCACACGTGTCGGGAAGACGCAATCGAACATATCGACGCCCCGCGCCACACCTTCGACCAAACAATCCGGCGTGCCGACGCCCATCAAATACCGCGCCTTATCCTTCGGCAGCCACGCCGTCGTTTCCTCTAAGATTTCATACATCAGCTCA
>CAVJQK010000161.1:0-3843 GCA_963651795.1 Erysipelotrichaceae bacterium
TTCTGGGCGGTATCACCGCAAGCATCGGAGGAAATAACGTACTTTCCGGTGCCGTGGCGCAAGGTGGAATGGAAAGCTTGCAGCCGATGCTGGACAGTTTCCTCAAAGACCATCCGGATATGCGGGAAGATGTGGCAATCGTTTTTGGATATGCTACAGGAAAACTTTTTGGCGGAGACGGAGAAATAGGTGCTACCACGGCCTGGAGCGGCACGGCATTCAACTGGCTCACGCACGAACAAAAGAAAGAATATGCCGAAGAAATAGAAAACGTCACAACCGTAGAAGAAAGAAATGCGATTAATGATAAGTGGGAAAAAATTAGTAAGGAACAAAATGATACGTGGGTAAATTCTCAAGAATCCGGTAGTTATGTTGATTTGTTCGATGGGAAAGGAGTAATCGTTAAAGGTACTTCGATACCGGCGGCAGGTAGCAAATCCGGCGTTGAAAGTTCTGTGGTTACAGCATTCAATCAAACGGTAAAAGAGAAAACGACAGAAATGTTGGTTTCTAAAGGAGTATCCCAGGGTGTGGCAAATTGGGTGGAGGCAAATTCGGAATATATAAGCCGTTCTGAGGCCGAAAAAATTGGGGAAAACTTGAGCAAGGGTACATTAAAAACCTTGGCGATGGTTTTGTATTTGAAAGAGGTAGAAGAAAATCACCGGATTTTTGCTAATTGGCAAAATGCAATCAAAGCGGATGGATTTGATACGATTCCGCTTTCGGTGGGATTGGCCACCGGCTTTTTATCTCGACAAGGTATTATTATGAGATTTGGGATAGGAGTATCAGGGGGTGTGGTTGCTACTTGGTATACAAATTATGAGAAAAACAAATTAGAACAAGAAGAAAAAGCGAAGGAAAGTAGAGGTGAATAACTATGTTTTGGGGTGCACCATTACTTGATTTTGCTTTGATGTGTTGTATGGTATCTATTCTAAAAAGTTATTTTTTTCTAGAGGATTTAAATGATGAAGAAAAGCGACTTGTTGTGTTTTCTAAAACTGGGATAAGAATTTTGATTGTTTTGTCACTTGTATTAGAAATCGGTTATGTGGTGGGTTCAGATATTGGATTATTTAATGGGAAATACTACTTATATTGCTTAGGAGCTTATTTTGTTACGTTTTATCTTTGTGCACTTTGGGAAAATTATATAGATTACAAATATGGTCCGAAGGATAAAGAGTATAAAGAAAGTTTGAAAATTCGAGTTCAAGCGGCGGTTATATTGCTCGTGATTGTTTTGCTCATGTATGTTTTTAGATAATAGTCTATTACTATGAATCGTGACGTGGAGAAAGAGAGAGTTTCTATGCTCAATCAAAACACGAAAAACAGTTTCAATCAAATGAAACAGGAGCTCGTACGAAACCAAATCACCCAGCTTACCGGTATGCGCTATCTGAACGGCTACACCGATGACGAAGAACAATACAAAGCTCTGATGGATGCCGGCATTGCCTATGCGAAAGAATATAATCTGGAGCCCGGTATTTCCCTGACCGAAGAACAAATGGCAAGCCTCACCGGAGATATCGTCTGGCTCGAAACCACCACCGTCACCGTGGGTGGTCAAAGTTATGACGTGCTCTATCCGCACGTGTATCTGAAAGCCGGTACGGCTAAGACACTCACCGAAGACGGAAGCATTATATCGGCAAATACACTCGTTACCGATACGAAAGAAAATCTGACAAACCAAGGGACGCTGAAAGGAAACACAGTCATAGCGAAATCCGGAAACATCGTCAATACCGGAAAGATATTCGGAAAGACAGTTTCCCTTAAAGCAGAAAAAGACATTACCCAGAGCGGCATGATCGAAGGAGAAGATAAAGTATCCCTCGAAGCAGGTCGGAATATTAGCATGCAAGAAACCGTTCGGCATGGGAAGAATCAAGATGTTTTGGACACTACCGCCGGTATCGCCGTCAAAGGGACAGAAGGCGTGCTCCTCATGCAAGCAGGGCAAGACATTTCCCTGACAGGTGCTACACTTTCCGCATTGGGTGAAAACGGATCCGTGATACTCTCCGCCGGAAACAATCTTACACTGGCTACGGATACCCTTGAAGCCAAGAAAGACATGACAAAGGATGCGGATAATTATCTCCGTACCTATCGCAAGACCGAAACGGGAAATACCGTAACAGCCGGAAAAGATATCACTCTCGTTTCCGGAAATGACATCAAAGCAAGAAACACAACTGCGGTCGCAGGAAACGGTGCCGTCACAATGCAAGCGGCTAACGACGTGACGATTGAAAACGGATATAACGAATCGACCGACGATTATGGATTGGAGCATACGTCGAGTAGCTTATTCTCCGGTACCACCACAACCATCAAGAGCCACGACGAAAGTAAGACTGCGACCGGTAGTGTGATTTCCGGAGATACAGTAAGTATTACATCCGGAGGAAACACACAAGTGATAGCATCCAACATCGTCGGGACAAATGACGTAACTATTACATCCGGTAAAAATGCAGACATTACAAGTGCCGAAGAAAAAGAAAAACATGACTATTCGAAACATGTAGAAAAGAGCGGAATCTTCGGCGGCGGCGGACTGGGATTCTTTATCGGGACCGAAGAAAGAAGCGATCAATATGCCGATGCAGATACCACACAAAGAGGATCCACAGTAGGCAGCATCGGAGGCAATGTGACCATTGAAGCCGATAAAGATATCCACGTAGCTGCATCGGATGTCATCGCCGGGAAGAATATTTCTATGACCGGTGAAAATGTGGAAATTGCAAGCAAAGATAATATTTATCATAGCGATGAAAAACATGAATACAAGAGAAGCGGAATCGGTGTTTCTATCGGCGGAGGTGCCGTTAATGCCGTAGAATCCGTCGCGGCGCCTGTCAAACGAATGACCGAAGTGTCTAATAGCAGATTAAAAGCTTTGTACGGATATAAGACTGTAGAAGAAATCAAGAAAAACGAAGAGGCCTTGAAAGCGGCGGCAAATGGGAAATTCAGTCCCACGATTTCCGTCAGCATCGGCAGCAGTTCTTCCGAATCCGAAAGCCACAGCACAATCACAGAAGCCCAAGGAAGCACGGTGCAGGCCGGGCAAGATGTGAATGTCAAAGCCAAAGAAGATATAGCAGTCAAAGGCTCGGATATCTTGGCGAATAATGTTAATTTGGAAGCCGGAAAAGACATAAATATTACGGCGACCGAAGAAAATGAGACGTACAACACGAGCCAAAGCAGTCACGGCAGCAGTATCGGCATGAATATTTCCGCCGGATCCATCGTTTCCGTAAACGGCAATTTCTATTCCGGCAAAGGAAACGAAAACGGCAGCGCAACCGGGTACAAAGGGAGCACCGTCACGGCGATCGACACCCTGGCCATGAAGAGCGGAGAAAATACAGACATCGTCGGAAGCACCGTTAGCGGAAATAAAGTAGAAGCCGAAGTAGGAGGGGATTTGATGATTGAAAGCTTGCAGACAAAGAAAGATTACAACGAAGAATCCACCTACGTCGGTGGCGGCTTTAGCGTGGGCGCGGGAAAGACATCCTATGGCGGCAGTGCGTCTAAAGGAAATATGGACAGCAATTATGAAAGCGTATCTGACCAAGCCGGGATTTACGCCGGGGATGAAGGCTTTACAATCAACGCCAAGGAAAATACCGGACTCAAAGCCGGTGTGATAGACAGTGACGCAAGCAAGGATAAGAACAACCTCACCACGGGTACTTTGACGTGGGAAGATACCGAAAATATGGCAGATTATACAGCCGGTGGCATGGGCATTTCCTATGCGTCGAAAGATAAGGGAAGTGAACTTAATCAAAGAGGATTGACGCC
>CAVJQK010000162.1:0-3815 GCA_963651795.1 Erysipelotrichaceae bacterium
GAAGTGACTGACTGAGGGGTCAGGCACTATGAAAACTCTATCTTATAGGGGTCAGCCCCCTACGACTATGCTCTCACATAGTGAGCGACCCGGGAGGCGCTTCGCTTTGCTCGCGCCGGCTCCCCTTTCAGGGGAGCCAAGAATAAAACAGGAATCGTCGCCACAGGCGACTCCTGCATCGCATCAACGCATCCGCGCATCAACGCATCAACCCTTATCCCGTCATCCTGAACTTGTTTCAGGATCTCTGCTGTCTGAATACTCGCTCTTAAGCTTCGAACGTGGGCAAGCCCGCCGGCGTTTGAGGCATAAGACAAAAATCGTCGCCGTAGGCGACACAAGTCAAGCCTTCTTTGATAAGAAGGTGCCCCGTAGGGGCGGAAGATAGAATGCGCCGAAATTGTGGCTCTACGAGCCACTCTATCTTCCGGCGCTTCGCGCCACCTCCTTTCTAAAGGAGGCTTGACTTGTAGCGCCTTCGGCGCATTTCTATGCCGGCGGAGCCGGCGAGGCGCTTTGCGCCGATTACAACAGAATCGTGCCCGAAGGGCACACCTTTCACCGATCAGCGAAGCGGCATCGGTGCCATATAAAAATCCGTCGCCGTAGGCGACACCTCTTAAAGCCGTCAGCCGTCAGCCGTCAGCCGTCGGCAGGGGACTCGGCCGAGCGCGCGTCTCATGTCTTTCGGTCTGACAGTCTCATGTCTCGCGCACAAATGTCGCACCACGCCAATCGCGCCTTTGCACTTTGCACTTTGCACTCTGCACTTTGCACTTTGCACTCTGCACTTTGCACTTTGCGCTTTGCGCTTTGCGCTTTGCACTCTGCACTTTCAAAACAGGAATATGCGCGCAGCGCATCCTGCATCGCATCAACGCATCCGCGCATCAACGCATCAACGCCATAGACACACCCGGCGACGTGGTAAAAAAGATGGCGAGCGTATCGGAAATTTTTCGAAATTTTATTGACAGATTTTTTCTCGGATGGTATATTAGTAACGTTGCGCGGGATTTCGTGCGCGCAAAAGCAGGTGAAATCATGAAATTGGAAGAGTTGAAGAGTGCCGCTTTCGCGGTGGGACTCAAGGAAACGATGCGGGCGCTCGAGAAGGGTGAGGCGGTGCATGTATTCATTGCATCGGATGCCGATGAGCGGATTTCCGAGCCGCTTCGGGAAGCCTGCGTTTCGAAAAAGATTCCGATGACGACGGATTTTTCGAAAAAGGAATTGGGCAAGGCGTGCGGGATCAAGGTCAAAGCCGCCGCAGCTTGCATTTTATCTCGGTAATATCCGCGGGAATTTGTTTCCTGCCGGATCAATTATAAATATCTCTTGGGAAAGGAGGTGCCCATATTGCCGACAATCAATCAGCTGGTTCGCAAAGGCAGACAGACTCTGACGTATAAAGCGAAGACCCCGGCTTTGAAACAGTGCCCGCAGAAGCGCGGCGTCTGCACGAGAGTGTACACCGCGACCCCGAAGAAGCCGAACTCCGCTCTTCGTAAGGTGGCTCGTGTACGTCTGACGAACGGAATCGAAGTTTCCGCTTATATTCCGGGCGAAGGACACAATCTGCAGGAACACAGTGTCGTCCTCATCAGAGGCGGCCGTGTCAAGGATCTTCCGGGTGTTCGTTATCACATCATCCGCGGCGCTCTCGATACCGTAGGTGTCAAGGACCGCAAACAGAGCCGTTCGAAGTACGGTGCGAAGGGAGATAAGAAGTAATAGACTTCGTTTCCCGAAAAAATTTTTTCTGATAACAAACATCAATTAAGGAGGAAACTTACATGCCGAGAAAAGGTGCTGTTCCGAAACGCGACGTGCTGCCGGATCCCGTGTACGGTTCCAAGGTAGTCACCCGTTTCATCAATAAGGTGATGCTCGACGGTAAAAAGGGCGTCGCCGAATCGATTGTCTATGGCGCATTCGATATCGCTCAGTCGAAACTGGGCAAGGAGCCGCTGGAAATTTTCGAGCAGGCTCTCAATAATGTGATGCCGGTCCTCGAAGTCCGTGCTCGCCGCGTCGGCGGTGCGAACTACCAGGTGCCGGTGGAAGTCAGAGCGGATCGCCGCCTGACGTTGGGTATCCGCTGGATGGTGGGCTTTGCCCGTAAGCGCAGTGAACGTACGATGGAAGCGCGTCTGGCCGGAGAGCTCATGGACGCGTACAACAATACGGGCGCGGCCGTGAAGAAGAAAGAAGATACCCATAAAATGGCAGAGGCCAATAAGGCTTTTGCGCATTATCGCTGGTAATTTTATAAAGGAGAACTATCGTGGGCAGAGAATTTCCGCTTGAAAAAACAAGAAATATCGGCATCATGGCACATATCGATGCCGGCAAAACGACGACCACGGAACGTATTCTCTTCTACACCGGTGTCAATCATAAGATCGGCGAAGTCCATGAAGGCGCAGCCACGATGGACTGGATGGCTCAGGAGCAGGAACGCGGGATCACGATCACGTCCGCTGCGACGACCTGCCATTGGAAAGGCTATCGCGTCAATATCATCGATACCCCCGGTCACGTGGATTTCACGGTAGAAGTCGAACGTTCTCTCCGCGTACTGGACGGCGCAGTCGCCGTATTCAGTGCGAAAGACGGCGTGCAGACCCAGTCTGAAACGGTTTGGAGACAGGCGAGCACGTACGGCGTTCCGCGTATCGCATTCATCAATAAGATGGACACCACGGGCGCCAATTTCCTTCATGCCGTACAGACGATGAAAGATCGTCTCCACGCCAACGCGATTGCGATGCAGCTCCCGATCGGCGCGGAAAATACTTTCGTCGGCATTGTCGACCTTCTCACCCGTACCGCCGAAATCTACAAAGATGACAAAGGCACGCAGATCGAAGTCGTCGACATTCCGGAAGATATGAAGGATGACGTCGAACATTATCGTGATATTATTTGCGAAACCGTCGCCGAGACCGACGAAGCACTCATGGAAAAATACCTCGAAGGCGAAGAACTGACGATTGATGAAATCAAGAATGCTCTCCGCAAACAGGTCATTGCCTGTGAAGTGTACCCGGTATTCTGCGGCTCCGCATACAAGAACAAAGGCATTCAGATGCTTCTGGACGCCGTCATCGATTACCTGCCGGCTCCGACGGATGTCCCGCCGGTCAAAGGTATCGACCCGAAGACCGAAGAACCTCTCACGCGCGAATCCTCCGATTCCGCTCCGATGTCCGCACTGGCCTTCAAGATTATGTCCGATCCCTACGTCGGGAAACTGGCATACTTCCGCGTGTACTCCGGTGAAATTCACCAGGGCACCTACGTTCTGAATTCCACCAAAGGAAAGAAAGAACGCGTAGGCCGTATCCTTCAGATGCACGCGAATAACCGTAAAGAAATCGAAATCGCATACTCCGGTGATATCGCCGCAGCCGTCGGTTTCAAAGACGTCACCACCGGTGATACCCTTTGCGACGAAGCGAATCCGATTATTCTCGAAAAGATGGTCTTCCCGGATCCGGTTATTTCCGTCGCCGTCGAACCGAAGACGAAAGCCGACCAGGAAAAAATGGGCGTTGCTCTGCAGCGTCTCGCCGAAGAAGATCCGACCTTCCGCGTCCACACCGATCCGGAATCGAATCAGACCATCATCTCCGGCATGGGCGAACTTCACCTCGACATCATCGTCGATCGTATGAAGCGCGAATTCAATGTCGACGCGACCGTCGGTAAACCCCAGGTCGCTTACCGCGAGACCATTCGCAAACAGGTCGAAGCGGAAGGCAAATTCGTCCGTCAGACGGGCGGCCACGGCCAGTACGGCCACTGCTGGC
>CAVJQK010000163.1:0-3806 GCA_963651795.1 Erysipelotrichaceae bacterium
CGAAGTGACTGACTGAGGGGTCAGGCACTATGAAAACTCTATCTTATAGGGGGCAAGCCCCTACCGCTATGCTCTCACATAGTGAGCGACCCCTCAGTCGCTCGCTACGCTCGCGCCAGCTCCCCTTTCAGGTGAGCCGAGAATAAAAGGTGGCGCTGCGCGCAATTTTATATGCGCCTTCGGCGCATTTTTATGCCGGCGGAGCCGGCGAGCGAGCGGAACGAGCGATTACAACAGGAATTGTGCCCGAAGGGCACACCTCTCACCGATCAGCGAAGCGGCATCGGTGCCATATAAAAATTCGTCGCCGCAGGCGACACCTCTTAAAGCCGTCAGCCGTAAGCCGTAAGCCGTCGGCAGGGACCAAAGCCGAACGCGCGTCTCACGTCTGACCGTCTCACAGTCTCACCGTCTCACGCACAAATGTCGCACTACAGCCAAGCGCGCCTTTGCACTTTGCACTCAATAAAAAAGAGCACAAATGTGCTCTCTTCTCATTCCTCCGTTTCCGTCGTTTCCGTCGTTTCAGCCTTCTCCTCCGCTGCCGGCTTCTTCTGTGCTTTAGCGCGGCGTTTGGGGGAGCCGTGGCGGGCGGGGCGGCGGGCTTTGCGGGCCTCACGCTCCGCCAGTTTCTCCTGTTTCCTTCTTTCCTCCTCCGCGAGCGCTTTGGCTTTGCGGAAATTCGCGCGCAGGTTCAACGCGAAACACACGATGACGAGGACGCCGATCGCGACGTTTCCGAAACCGATGCCGTCGTGGTAAATGCTGTAACCGACGGCGCCCAACGCGCACAGAAAGAGGAACGTACGCATTTTATTGGCCATATCGTATCTCCTTTTCCGTTTTTCCCATTATATCATTTTCGTGCTTTTTGCGCTCGCGAAATTTCACGCGTGCATGAAAACGTGCGCGCTCTGCTCGATGAGCGAATAGATGAGCTCGGCGGTGCCGAAAAGATCTTTTTGCGCCAGACTTTCTTCGTTCGTATGGAAACCGGTCATGCCGCAGCCGCAAAGAAGGGCCGGAAACGCACCGGCGTTGAACCAATTCGCGTCACTTCCGCCGTTCGACGTTTCGAGGACGGGCGCCGCACCGCAAGCCGCACAGGCCGCGCGGAAAAGACGAATCGCGGGCTCCGTTTCCTCCACTTTGAAACCGTAATAGACGGGCGTCGCGGTGACTTCCGCGGTGCCGCCGGGGAATTTTTCTTCCGCACTTTTGAAACCGGCGACCATCTCGCCCACGACTTTTTTCAATTTTTCTTCGTCGAGGCTTCTCGCTTCGGCGCGAATCGTGCAGGTGTCGGGGACGATATTCGTCGCGATGCCGCCTTCAATCATGCCGACATTCGCCGTCGTTTCCTCATCGATCCGTCCGCTCGGAATTTGGGAAACGGCATGCGCTGCCATTTTAATCGCATTGATTCCCGCTTCGGGGCAGACGCCGGCGTGCGCGGCTTTTCCGTGCATCGTGCAGCTGAGGGAATAGGCGTATGGGCCCTGAATCACGGCGGTGCCGGGCGCGCCGTCGCTGTCGAATACGTAACCGAAATCGATGCCTTGCGCGTATTTTTTATCGAAATGTTTCGAGCCGCCGAGACCGTCTTCTTCGTGAATCGTGAAAATGACGGTGATTGGGCCGTGCGGAATCATCGTTTCTTTCATGACGGCGAGCGCTTCCAGAATCGCGGCAACGCCGGCTTTATCGTCTCCGCCCAAAATCGTATCGCCCGCGGAACGGTACACGCCGCCATCCAGCACGGGCTCAATGTCTTTGCAATTTTCGACGCAATCCATGTGCCCGGTGAACGCGATGCCCGGGATGCCCGGCATGTTCGCGGAGAAAACGGCGATGAGATTGCCGCAGGATCCGCCGGCGTCGCTGTTTGCTCCGTCTTCGGAAACGCGCGCTCCGAGGCGCTTGAGCGCTCGTTTCAAATATTCAAATACGTCCCGCTCCCCGCCGCTCGGCGCATAAATCTTCACCAATTCGCAAAACGTGCGATGAAGTCTTTCTTCATTAATCATACCGCTTCCTCCTTCGGGAAATTTTTAATTACCGTCATTTTTATTTTAGAAATAAAAAATGAATAGATTTTTCATTTCACATTTGATAATATGTATGCATGGGTGCCTGTAGATCACGGCGCTGTATTCCGCTCCCTTACTTATGCAAGGGAGGTGATGCTATGGATTTGATTATCATTTTTATGATTATCTTACTGGCTATTATCATAGCCATAAAATACTAGCAATGGAAGAAAGCCGCCCGGTCTGGCAATTCCGGCGGCTTTCTCCTGAATAAATCTCTTTTTCGGGAGCCGGCTCCGTGTTGCAACAGGCCCCTTTTCTATTGTTATTATAAGACAACCGCTTATTTTTTTCAATTCTTCCGATTATATTTTATAAAAAATTCGCCGCAGGCGACACCTGAAACGCATCCGCGCATCAACGCATCCGCGCATCCACGCGCTATATTCCCTTCCGAATGGCTCCGTCCCCGAACTTTTCTTTAATCGCATCCACGGCGCGCTCGGCTTTTCCGATATTATCGCGCCGATCCGGGAAGAGGGACGGCATTTCCATTTCCGGCGATATCCCCGAACAGGTGACGCCGGTGAGGCGGATGCCCCGGCGAATCGGGATTTTCCGAAGCAAATCGCAGGCCGCTTCTTCAATTGTCTGCGACACATTCGTCGCAATTTCCCACGTCACCGAGCGGGAGACGGTCGTGAAATCGGCGAAACGAATCTTGAGCGTCACGGTCCTGGCGGCCAGTTTTTTCTTGCGCAACCGTGAACCGACGACATCACTATGAGCGGCAAGTCTTCGCCGGATTTCGGAAAGATCCGTGAGGTCCGTTTCATACGTTTCCTCATCACCGACGGATTTCGTCTCGCGCACGGAAACGATGGGACGCCGATCGATACCGAGCGACAGGCGGTAGAGCTCGGTCCCGGGGCGCGCGCCGAAAAGCGCTTTCATCGTATCTTCGCCGGCATTTTGAATATCGGAAATCGTTCGGAAACCTTTCGCGAGGAGCCGTTTCTCCGTCACTTCGCCGACGCCCCAGAGCCGGCGGACGGGAAGCGGCGCCAAAATTTCTTTTTCGCGGCCGTAGGGAATGATGCAAAGGCCGTCCGGCTTGTCCATGTCGCTCGCCATTTTCGCGAGAAATTTATTCGGCGCGATGCCCGCGGAAGCGACGAGGCCGGTCGTTTCGTAAATTTCTTTTTTAATTGCGCGGCCGATGTCATTAAGTGACGCGTAACGCAGATTCATCGCGCTGATGTCCATGAAGGCTTCGTCGAGGGAAATGGGCTCAATTTCGCTTGCGTAATGCAGCATGACGCAGTGGATTTCTTCGGAAACTTCGCGATAGAGCGCAAATCGCCCGGGCGTGAAAATGCCTTCGGGGCAGAGGCGGCGCGCACGGGAAACCGGCATGGCGGAATGGACGCCGTACACGCGCGCTTCGTAGGACGCGGTCGCGACGACGCCGCGGGCGCTCATCCCGCCGACGATGACGGGTTTGCCGCGCCATTCGGGATGCTCGCGCTGCTCGACGGACGCGAAGAAGGCGTCCATGTCGACGTGCATGATCCAGCGTTTCATCCGCCGCCTCCTTTCGCAATAAAAATTTTTCCCTATTTTATCCTGCTTCGCAGGATTTCCGCTCCTGCGGAGCGGGGCTCCCGCTTGCGCGGGAGAACGCTGCGCTTTTATCCCGCTGCGCGGGATGGCGCGCCTTCGGCGCGCCGTGTTCATTTCTTTTCTTCCCCGCGGAAGAAAAGAAACGAACCAAAG
>CAVJQK010000164.1:0-3778 GCA_963651795.1 Erysipelotrichaceae bacterium
CACTATGCACTATGCACTATGCACTGTGCACTATGCACTATGCACTTTTTTGCAAAAAAAAGAAACCCCGAAGGGTTTCCCGTTTTTTTTAGAATCTGTAGTTGAGGCCTACGCCCACACCGTTTTGGTTCGTGTTGTGTTTGCGATTGTAGTAGGTGTAGTTGAGATCAATATCGAGGCGCGGCATCACGTCGTAGAGGACGCCGACTTTCCATTCCTGGCCGGCACCGGAAAATTTCAATGATGCATAACCGTCGAGTCGTTCGGTGAGGTTTGTCGTGCCTTCGATGAGACCGAACACTTTGGCGTCGCTGTCAAAATAATTTCTGTTTCCTATACCGACATATGCATGGCCGATGCGGTATTTCGCATAGATATCCGTCTCGCTTCCCGTATTGATCCAGCGGCGGTATTCGGCGCCGACAACGAGTTTGGAGAGGGGGGCGTATTCCAAATATACGTGATGGACGCCTTTTTTGGCGCTGTTGTATGCGTAGCCCAGATTTCCCGACCCTTCCGGTACATATGTGACGGGAGCGGCAGATGCGGCACCGGCGATGCCGGAAAAGAGTGCGGCCATAGCAAGAAGTGTAAGCTTTTTCATGAGAGTTCCTTCCTTTTTCATGGAATCTTCAAAATTTTTTTATTCAGAAATATTATACCATAAGCCGCTATGATTTTGGTAGAGGATGCGAATCAAACGGTCAAAAATTTTAATGGCACATCAGAGCGTCAGAGCGCGGGCGTAATGTTCTTTGAGAACTTTGACGCTGGCTTCGAATTCGGCATGTTCTTCCGCGGTGAGGTGGATGCTGATGATGTCTTCCACGCCTTTCGCGCCGACTTTCACGGGGACGGACGCGAAGGTGTCTTTCACGCCGTAGAGGTCATCGAGATAAACGGAGCAGGGCAGAATTTTGTGCTCATCGTGATAAATGGCGCGGATGAGTTCGGCCGTGGCGCTGGCGACGCCGAATTCCGTGCAGCCTTTGCCGGCATTTTCGAAATAGCCGCCGCGATGGACTTTGTGCAAAATGTCCGCGTGGCTGTCCATGTGATATTTTTCCGGATTTTCGGAAACGAGTTCATCGACGGGTTTTCCCGCGACGAGGACGTGGCTCCAGGGAATCATGCTGCTGTCGCCGTGTTCGCCCAAGAGGTAGGCGGTGACGGAGCGGCGATTGACGCCGAGCTGGACGGAGAGCTGCATCTGGAGGCGCGCGGAGTCGAGCGCGGTGCCGGAGCCGATGATGCGTTCTTTCGGCCAATCGAGAAGATGACCGAGGTACTGCGCGATAATGTCGCACGGATTGGAAATGGAAATGATGATGCCGTCGAAGCCGGATTTGGCGATGAGCGGCGCGAATTGTTTCGTCGTGGCGACGGCGTCGTCCATCATATCGAGGCGCGTCTGGCCGGGCTGACGGGTTTTGCCGGAAGCATTCACGACAATGTCCGCATCTTTCATGTCGTCCACGGTGCCGCTGTAGCAGGTGACGTGGTGGGGCATATAGCTGACGGCATCCATGACATCCATGGCTTCGCCTTCGGCTTTCGCGGGATTGATATCATAAAAAACGATTTCATCGGCAAGCCCCTGAATGGCAAGATTCAAAGCGACATGGGGACCGACATTGCCGGCGCCGATGATTCCGACTTTTCTGGTTTTAATCGACATGGGAATTCCTCCTTTTTATGAAACTGTATCTGAAATTTTTCCCTATTATATACGTATGAGAATATTTTTCAAGAGTGCAGCTCGGATATGTGCGACATTTGTGCAGTGGCCGGGAGCGGGGAGCTTTAATCGGTGCGCTGCGCGGCATTTTTATAATCGCTCGCTGCGCTTGCTCGCCGCCGAAGGCGGCAACAGCCGATAAGCGGAGCGATATCGGCGTTATAAAAATTGTCGCCGCAAGGCGACACCGCTAAGCTCCTAGCTCCTAGCTCCCCGCTCCCGGCCGCTTTTTACTCCATCGGCGGCGTTTCCAGGAAGGTCACGTCGGGATTTCTTTGGACGAGCCAGCCGGCCTGCCAGGCGTTCGGGAGAAGATAGACCGGGCGATCCTTGTAATCGGTCACGACAAGGGCGTTATCGATGCCGGTGAGTTTTTCGGGCGGAAGATTTCCTTTCGTCCAGCGCGCGGTCGTGTATCCGAGCGGATCCAAGCGGACGTCCACATTGTATTCGTTTTCGAGGCGGTATTTCATGACTTCAAATTGCAGCTGCCCGACGGCGCCGATGATGAAAGATTCCATGATGTACGGTTCTTTGTAGACCTGAATGGCGCCTTCCTGTGCAAGCTGCGCGACGCCTCGTAGGAATTGTTTTCGTTTCATCGAGGAAACGGGGGAGAGGCGGGCGAAAAGTTCCGGGGGAAATACGGGGAAATCTGTGTACGTGCAGGGATTTTTCTTATCGCAAACGGTATCGCCGACGCCGAGTTCTCCGGTATCGAAGAGGCCGATGATGTCGCCGGGGTACGCTTTTTCGACGATGGTGCGCTCGGTTGCCAGGAATTGTTGGGGCATCGCCAGTTTCATCATTTCGCCGCTTTGGCGGTGGAGCACTTGGATGCCTTTTTCAAAAACGCCCGAGCAAATGCGCATGAAGGCGACGCGGTCATGATGCTTGGGATCCATATTCGCTTGGATTTTGAAAATGAAACCGGAAAATGCTGCCTCTTCCGGCGCGCGGCTTCCTTCACGTGTCCGGCGCGGCTGCGGCGGCGGGGCGAGTTCCAAGAATTTTTTGAGGAAGGGTTCTACGCCGAAATTCGTCATGGCCGAGCCGAAGAACATCGGCGTCAAAAGTCCTTTGGCGACTTTTTCGGCATCAAAGGGATCGCCCGCTTCGTCCAAAAGCTCCAGATCATCCAGCAGGGATTGAATTTCTTCGGCGGAAAGACGGGACGTAATCGCCTCATCGTCAATTGCGCCGGAAATGACTTCGAGTTTCTTGGCGCCGTGTGCGGTGTCGCGGACGAAAAGGTGGCAGATTTTTGTTTCCCGGTCGTAAATGCCGGTGTAATTTCCGTTGACACCGATGGGCCAATTCATCGGGCAAGAGCGAATGCCTAAGACGTCTTCCAAATCGGCCATGAGGTCGAACGGATTTTTGCCGAAATGGTCGATTTTATTTACGAAAGTAAAAATCGGAATGCCGCGATCGGAGCAAACTTTGAAAAGTTTTTTCGTCTGCGCTTCGACGCCCTTGGCGACATCGATGACCATGACGGCGCTGTCGACGGCGATGAGCGTGCGGTACGTATCTTCGGAAAAATCGGCATGCCCCGGCGTATCCAAAATATTCACGCGGCAACCGTCGTAATCAAATTGCAGGACGGAGGACGTGACGGAAATCCCACGCTGTTTCTCAATTTCCATCCAGTCGGAGACGGCATAGCGCGCTGTTTTCCGCGCTTTGACGGAGCCGGCCAAATGAATGGCGCCCCCGTAGAGCAAAAGTTTTTCCGTGAGCGTCGTCTTCCCGGCGTCCGGATGGGAAATAATCGCAAACGTGCGGCGGCGACGAATTTCTTCCGTATCGGTCATGATGTGAATCCTTTCGTATTTCGTGACATAGATAATGAATTATTATACCATATTTCTTTTTTCTTTTTCCTTCTTCTTTTAAGAAACGAATTTTGCGTCATTTGGAATTTTGCGTCATTTGGTCGTTTCATTTATAATATAAAATTGAGTGGAAAGTGCATAGTGCAAAGTGCATAGTGCATAGCCAAGAGGTGTCGCCTGCGGCGACGATTCCTGTTTTATG
>CAVJQK010000165.1:0-3668 GCA_963651795.1 Erysipelotrichaceae bacterium
CTGCCGGACGGTGTGAGGCGGCGCATTCCTTCTTCCCCATATATCACTCGGGAGCTCTCTCCCCGAATGGAGTAAGGGAGGGCGGCGGCTCACGTTACGAGTCTGAGACGAGAGTATAATGTAGGGTGGTACCGCGTATGACGCCCCTATCTGCACAGGCAGGTAGGAGCTTTTTTTATACCCCGCATGTCCTTCGTTTCCGTGAGTAAAATGTAGGGTGGTACCGCGCTTTGCGCCCCTATCGGTGAAGTGATTTGCCGATGGGGGTGTTTTTTGTCAGAAAGGGAAATAATCGTGTTCTTTCAGCAGCTTATCAATGGTTTGACTCTGGGCAGCGCCTATGCGGTCATCGCCATCGGGTACACGCTGGTATTCGGGGTACTGAATATCGTGAATATGGCCCACGGCGGGATCTTCATGTTCGGCGCCTACATCGGGCTTCTGCTCGTGACCGAGGCGGGGCTCTCCATTTTTCCGGCGCTCATCGGTGCGATGGCCGGCGGTGCGATTTTGGGGAGTTTGCTTGAATTTTTCGCACTGCGTCCGCTGCGTCGGCGCAAGGTGACGCATTTGGCGCCTCTTATCTCCACCATCGGCGTTTCGATTTTCCTCGAAAGTGTGGCGCTTATGATTTGGGGGCCGCAGACGAGATCGTTCCCGGCGATGGTTTCCACGGAGCTCATCGATATGGGCGTATTCCGGATTTCCGGCATCCAGATCGTGAGCTTGGGGACGGCGGTCGTTCTGATGGCGCTTTTGACGCTGCTTTTGAATAAGACGAAAATCGGCAAAGCGGTGCGTGCGACGTCGGAAAATATAGAAACGGCGGGGCTCCTGGGCATCAATACGAACCTCATCATCGTCTTCACCGTCATGCTGGCTTCGGCCTTGGGCGCGGCGGCCGGCGTTTTGATCGGGCTCTCTTTCAATGCGATTGAGCCGACGATGGGCACGGCGATGGGCTTCAAAGGCCTGGCGGTCCTCATCATGGGCGGTCTCGGAAACGTGGAAGGCGCGATGGCCGGCGGTTTCATCCTGGGCGTCGCGGAAGTTTTCTCCGTCGCGTACGGGGCGTCCACCTATCGTGATGCGGTCGCCTTCGGTATGATTATTTTGATTCTCTTCCTTCGTCCGGAAGGATTGTTCTCGAAAGCAGGGAAAGGGGGCAGACCGTAATGGGAGACATGCTGAACGGTTATTATCTCCAGGTGCTCGTCTTCGTCTGCATCAATACGATCCTGGCACTTTCGATTTATATGACGCTGTGCACCGGTCAGGTTTCTTTGGGAAACGCGGGCTTCATGAGCTTCGGTGCGTACACATCTGCGATTATTACGATGAAACTCGGTGTGCCGATGCCCGTCGGTATCATTTGCGGCGGTCTGATGGCGGTCGCGGTGGCATTGATTGTCGGCATTCCGACGATTCGGCTGCGCGGGCTGTATCTGGCCATTGCGACGCTGGGCTTCGGCGAAGTCATTCGCGTCATTGCTCTGAATTTGAAAATTACAAACGGGGCTCTCGGGCTTTCCGGCATTCCCTCCATGGCGACGTCCCTTTCGAAATTTGCGGAGGAAACGGGGCTCATGGAAGCGCTCGACATGGATTTCCAAGTCGCCGGGCAATTCCTCATGCTCATCTGCCTCATGATTTTGGTCGCGATCATTTTCCTCTTCTGGTATAAATTGGAACATTCCCGCATCGGACGCGCCTTTGCCGCCGTCAAAGCGGATGAATATGCCGCATCCCTTTCCGGCATCAATGTCGTCTACTACAAAATCATGAGTTTCCTCTTCAGTGCCTTCTTCGCGGGCATCGCGGGCGCCCTCTACGCGCATGCGACCTATTTCATCAGCCCGACGGATTTCACCTATCACAAAGTCGTCGACATGCTGCTCTACACCGTCTTCGGCGGCTCGAACGTCATGTGGGGCCCGCTCCTGGGCGCGACGATACTCACGATTTTGCCGGAATCCCTGCGCAGCCTTTCCGAATATCGTGATATCATCTACGGTCTCATGCTCGTCATCCTCATGGCATTCCGTCCCGACGGCATCCTGTCCTACGACGCCATGCGCTACCTCACCGGAAAAAGAAAATCCGTGAAAGGAGGGAAATAATGTTACTCGAACTCAGAAATGTCGTCAAAAAATTCGGCGGCATCACGGCCCTTTCCGATATTTCCTTCGGTGTGGAAAAAGGAGACATTTTCGGAATCATCGGCCCGAACGGTGCCGGGAAAACGACCATTTTCAATATGATTACCGGCGTCTATCCCGTCACGAGCGGCGATGTCCTCTTCGAAGAAAAATCCCTTTGCGGAAAGAAAACGCACGAAATCATCGACAGCGGCATTTCCCGCACGTTTCAAAATATCCGCCTCTTCACGAATATGACCGTCCTGGAGCATATCCTGGTGGGGCAGCATTCCCGCATGAAAACGGGCCTCTTCGGCAGCATTTTGCACACGGGCTCCATGAAAGAAGAAGAAAAAGCGGCGCGCGAAGAAGCGCACAAGCTTTTGCAATACGTCGGCCTGGATGATGTCGCGGACAATATCGCGACCGAGCTTCCCTATGGGAAACAGCGGAAACTGGAAATTGCGCGTGCGATGGCCTCTCATCCGCAAATCATACTTCTCGACGAACCGGCTGCCGGCATGAATGACAGCGAGACGGCGGCCCTGACCGAGCTTATCCGCGGTATCCGCGAACAATTCGGCATCACCGTCATTCTGATCGAGCACGATATGAACCTCGTCATGAATCTGTGCAATCGATTGATCGTCGTCAATTTCGGCCGCATGCTCGCGCAAGGATCTCCCGCCGAAGTGCAAAATAACCCGGAAGTCATCGAAGCCTATCTCGGGAAGGAGGAAGACTGATGCTGCTTGAACTCAAAAATATTGTGGCCGGTTACGGAAACATTAAAGCGCTGAAAGGAATCAGCCTTTCCGTCGAAGAAGGAAAAATCGTGACGCTCATCGGGGCGAACGGCGCCGGAAAATCCACGACGATGAAAACCGTCATGGGCATTATGAAACCGACGGAAGGCGACATTTTCTTCCAGGGAAAATCCATTAAAGGAAAAAGTTCGTACCAAAACGTGCGCGACGGGCTCGTCCTCGTCCCGGAAGGGCGCCAGATTCTCCAGACGATGACCGTCAAAGAAAATCTGGAAATGGGCGCGTACCAGCGCAAAGATAAAGCCGGCATCGCCGAAGATATGGAAAAAGTATTCGCGCAATTCCCGCGCCTCAAAGAACGTTTGAGCCAATACGGCGGGACGCTCTCCGGCGGTGAGCAGCAAATGCTGGCCATCGGCCGCGCGATGATGGCACGCCCGAAAGTCATGCTGCTGGATGAACCGTCGATGGGGCTCGCGCCGCTCGTCGTTTCCCAAATTTTCGAAGTCATTCGGAAAATCAACGCCACGGGCACGACGGTGCTTTTGGTCGAGCAGAATGCACGTAAAGCGCTGCAGATTGCCGATTATGCGTACGTCATGGAAACGGGGAAAATTTTCCTCGAAGGCCCGGCGCAGGAAGTCGCCGAAAATCCGAGCGTCATGGCGGCGTACTTGGGCGGCAAGAAATAAATTTACATAGTGCAGATTGGGCTGTGATAAAATGCTTTCGCATTTTGTCACAGCCTTTTTGCGTATCATCT
>CAVJQK010000166.1:0-3651 GCA_963651795.1 Erysipelotrichaceae bacterium
TTTTTTAGCCAACGGAGATTTTTTTGTGAAAGAGTTTTTTCACAGCCCCTTTTTTAGTGCATAGTGCAAAGTGCATAGTGCATATTTATGCGCCTTCGGCGCGCCCCATCACCCGCCTCCTACGGAGGCACCCTCTTCCCGAAGAGGGCTTGACTTGTGTCGGCTGCGCCGACGATTCTGTTTTATGCCGGCGGAGCCGGCGAGGCGCGAAGCGCCGATTACAACATAATGCGCGCGCAGCGCACCGCTTAAAGCTCCTAGCTCCCGGCTCCTAGCTCCCGGCAATCTCACAAATGTCGCACCAAACTTATTCAGCTAACACGTCACGAATAACCCCCACCGCTTTTTCCAGCTGCTCTTTCGGAATGTTGAGGGCCGGGAGGAGGCGGATTTTTGTTTTGGCCGTGAGGACGACGACGCCGCGTTCCAGGAGTTTGGGGACGATTTCGGAGACGGGTTTTTCCGTCTCGATGCCGAGCATGAGACCCATTCCGGCGACGGATTTCACGCCTTTGGCGCCTTCCAATTCGGAGCGGACGTACGCGCCTTTTTCGACGACGGACGCCAGGAGCGCGTCATCGATTTCATTCAAAATGGAAATAGCGCCGGCACAGGCAATCGGGTTTCCTCCGAACGTCGACCCGTGCGAGCCGTAATCGAAGACATCCTTCGTCTTTTCATTGAACATGCACGCGCCGATGGGAAGACCGCCGCCGAGGCCCTTGGCCGTCGAGACGATATCGGGCGCCACATCGTAATTCATGTAGCCGTAGAGTTTCCCGGTGCGTCCGTTTCCCGTCTGCACTTCGTCGACGACGAGCAAAATATCGTGCTCATGCGCATATTTCGCCACGCCTTCGAAGAAATCTTTCGCGAGCGGATTCACGCCGCCCTCGCCCTGGATCGGCTCGACCATGACGGCGCAAATATTCGGATGCGATTCGCAAAGTGCGATGAATGCGTCCAAATCATTGGCCGGCGTATAGAGGAAACCGGGCGTCAGCGGGAAGAAATTCTGATGGAAGACTTCCTGACCGTTCGCGGCAAGGGTCGTAATCGTGCGCCCGTGGAAACTATTGACGAGCGTCACGATTTCGTTTCTGTCTTTCCCGTATTTATCGATGGAATATTTGCGTGCGCCTTTAATCGCGCATTCATTGGCCTCCGCGCCGGAATTGGCGAAGAAGACTCGTTTCATGCCGGTCTTTTTGCAGAGGAGCTCGGCCAAATCGGCGCAGGGTTTCGTATAGTAAAGATTGGAAACGTGATTCAGCGTGTGCAGCTGCGCTTCCACGGCTTTCACCCACGGCTCGTGGCAGACGCCGAAGATATCGACGCCGATCCCGCTTCCGAGATCGATGTATTCTTTACCGTTTTCGTCGTAGAAGAGCGAGCCTTTGCCCGATACGAAGCAGACTTTATACCGATTGTAGGCATGTACGACGTATTCGGCGTCTTTTTCAAATGTATTCATGAAAATCCCTTCGTTTCTTTATTTTATTCTTTGACGAACATCGTCCCCAGGCCTTCTTCGGTCAAAAGTTCGATCAAAAGGGCATGCGGGACTTCGCCGTTGATGATGAAAACTTTTTTGACGCCGTTTTCGATGGCATCGGTGCATGCGTCCACTTTCGGAATCATGCCGCCGGAAATGGTGCCGTCCGCTTTGAGGGCTTCCGTTTCCGCCACGGTGAGCGATTTGTAAAGCGTGTCCGGATCTTTCGGATCTTTCATGACGCCGTCGATATTGCTCATGAAGACGAGGCTTTCGGCGTTGAGCGCGCCGGCAATGTGCGTCGCGGCGGTGTCCGCATTGATATTGTGCGGGTTTCCGTGTTCGTCGATGCCGACGGAGCAAATGACGGGAATGTAGCCGCCTTTCAGCGTATTTTCGATGACGCTGACGTCCACTTTGTCGATTTCGCCGACCCAGCCGAGTTTTTCGTCTTTCGTGTGGACCATGATCATGTCGCCGTCCATGCCGGAGAGCCCGACGGCCAGTCCACCGATGGCGGAGAGGTACGATACGAGGCCTTTATTCACTTTGCCGGCCAGGACCATTTGCACGACTTCCATCGTCGGCGCATCCGTCACGCGAAGGCCGTTTTCAAAATGGGACTCGATGTGGAGCGCGTCCAGCATTTCATTGATATCGGGGCCGCCGCCGTGTACGAGAATGACATTGACGCCGATGAGATGCAAAAGCAGGATATCCTGCATGACATTCTTTTTCAATTCGGGATCGGTCATGGCATTGCCGCCGTACTTGGCCACCACGTACTTACCTCTGTACTCTTTGATGTAGGGAACGGCCTGCGTCAGGATTTCGGCCCGAATCGCGTTCGATGTTTCCATGTGGTTCCTCCTTTTGTGCCGACATTCATTCGAAAAACGAAATGAAGAATAACTTTGACGAAATAAGTATATCACATCATGTGAATATCACAAGACGCGAATTTTACAGGACGAGCCCTGTCTCCGGTGCGAGCCCCAGCATCAGGTTCATGCATTCGACGGCGGCGCCCGATGCGCCCTTGCCCAAATTGTCGAAAAGGGAAATGACCTGGAGGCGTTCGTCGTTTCCGGAAACGTAAATCGTGAGGCTGTCTTTCCCCGCATTTTCGTTGGAAGCCAGATAGAGAGCGTTCGTTTCCTCGGTCGTGAGCGGCGCGACTTTGATGAGAGCGCTGCCTTCGTAATGATTCAGGTAAATGGTGCGGATATCGTCGGGGGTGATATTTCCCGGAAGGCCGCTCGGCAGCTGCAGGAGATTTGTGTGAAGGCCGACGGTCACTTCCATGCCGGAGTAGAAATCGGAAACGATCGGCGAGAAGAGCGGTTTCTGGCACAATTTGCAGATTTTTTCGATTTCGGGCAGATGTTTATGTTTCTGGGAAAGGCCGTATTGGCGCGGCGATTCGAGCGGAAGTGTCTTTTCCTGCTCATATTGCTGAATCATTTTTTTGCCGCCGCCGCTGTAACCGGTGAGGGAAATGATGTGGAGCGGATAATCGACGGGAAGGACGCCCGCATGGACAAGCGGATAAATCAGGGAAATGGCGCCGCTGGCGTGGCACCCCGGCACGGCGACTTTGTCCGCGGCCGCGACGGCATTTTTCTGCTCTTCGGAAAGTTCCGGGAAACCGTACACCCAATCTTCTTTCGTGCGGTGTGCGGTGGATGTGTCGAGGATACGAATGCCGGTCCCCGCGGTGACTTCCACGATTTCGCGCGCCGCATCATCGGGCAGGCACAGGAACATCAAATCCGATTTCTCGGCATATTCTCGAATCGTCGCGTGATCTTTTCGCTTTTCCTCCGGCAGGACGAGGAGCTCCAGATCGGATCTGGCAGAGAGGCGTTCCTGCAGGCGAAGCCCGGTGGTACCGGATTCACCGACAATAAATACTTTGGGAAGTGCGTGCTGAGACATGTTCGTTTCCTCCTTCAATAATAAATCTCCATTTTTTTTATGATTAACTTTGTGCTACATTTGAGAGAATGCCGGGAGCCGGGAGCTAGGAGCTTTAGCGGTGCGCTGCGCGGCATTTTTGTAATCGGCGCTTCGCGCCTCGCCGCCTTCGGCGGCATATAACAGGAATCGTCGCCGAAGGCGACACCTATATTTCCTATGCACTATGCACTATGCAC
>CAVJQK010000167.1:0-3640 GCA_963651795.1 Erysipelotrichaceae bacterium
GCGCATATCCTGTTTTAAAAGTGCAAAGTGCATAGTGCAAAGTGCATAGGAAAATCGGTGTCGGCTCCGCCGACGATCCTGTTTTATGCCGGCGGAGCCGGCGAGGCGCGGAGCGCCGATTATAAAAAATGCCGCGCAGCGCACCTTTAAAGCTCCCAGCTCCCAGCTCCCGGCTCCCGGCTCCAAGCTCATAGCTCTTTACGGAATACGTTCTACAGGAGTATGTAGTTATTTATGAAAGTTGTTTGTAAGGAGGAAATGAAAATGGAAGATTGTCTGTTTTGCAAAATCGCCGCCGGAGAAATTCCGAGCAACAAAGTCTACGAAGATGACAACTGGCTCGCGTTCCGCGATATCGAGCCCTGCGCCCCCGTGCACATCCTCGTCATCCCGAAATTCCACGTCGCCAATATTCTCGATTTCGATGAAGAAAAGAATAAAAAATTCGCCGATTTCTTCCTCATTGTGAAGAAAATCGCCGAAGCTGAAGGACTCGCAAAAGAAGGTTTCCGCCTCGTGATGAATACGGGCGAAAAAGCCGGCCAATCCGTCTTCCATTTCCACGCTCACATCATCGCCGGAAAAGAACTCGGCTGGCCGCCGTTTCCGGAAAAGTGAAGCGGGAAGAGGAAAGGGGAAAGAAAGCCGAGAAACGATCTGAGACATTTCGTTTCTCGGCTTTTTGTGTGGATGCAGACGGCAGACAGCAGACGGCAGACGGCAGACGGCTTTAAGAGGTGTCGCCTGCGGCGACGATTTTGTTTTAATCGGCGCCTCGGGCGCCTCGCGCTGCGCGCGGCACCGCCGATAAGCGCAGCGCGCACCTGTTTCCCATTTCCCATTCCCCATGCCCATTTACAACAGGAATATGCGCGCAGCGCATCCTGTAGCTCATGCCTCATCCCTCATGCCCCATGCCTGCTTTTTCCATTGACAGAAAGGCCGCTATCCTTTATAATTCAGTAGTGTGCATAGCACCCTAGAGTTTATTTGGAGGGAGGGATAAAGATGTCTGAGATCAAGGTCAAAAAGGGCGAATCCTTGGATAGCGCTCTTCGCAGATTTAAACGTTCCTGCCAAAAAGCCGGGGTTCTTTCTGAAGTAAGAAAACGCGAACATTACGAAAAGCCCAGCGTGAGACGTAAGCTGAAATCCGAAGCAGCCAGAAAACGCAAATTCAAGTAAGGTGAAAGAAATTGACGTTAAAAGAGACGCTCATGGCCGATATGAAAGACGCCATGAAAGCAAAAGAAGAGGGTAAGGTCGCCCTGGCCGTCATCCGGATGGCACGCGCCCGTATCCGTCAGGCTGAGATCGATGCCGGTCACGTGGATTTCGACGATGAGCAAGTCGTAGCCATTCTTCGCAAGGAAATGAAGCAACGCAAAGAAACTCTTTCCGAAATCGAAGGCAGCGGCCGCGAAGACCTCATCAGTGAGACGAAGGCCGAAATGGCCATATTGCAGAAATACCTCCCGGCGGAACTTTCCGAAGAAGACATCCGGAAAGTCGTGCAGGAAATCGTCGCATCATTGGCGCCGGAAGAGAGAAATCTCGGAAGCGCGATGAAAGCGGCCATGACAAAGTTGAAAGGCAAAGCAGACGGAAAGATTATCAATCGTCTCGTCCGCGAAGCACTTTCCTGATTTTGAAAAAAATCATTGCGCGGTCGCTTGACAAACACGAGGGTATGATGTATCCTTGTGGCATAAAAGAATAACTTGTCAAAGATGGCTCATCCCCATACGGGTTGAGCCGTTTTTATATTTCAAAATCAGATGAAACCATGAAAAAATCTGATTTAAAAGAAAACACAGGAGGCGTTTTCCATCATGATGAATGAATTGCTGTATTATATTCCCGCGGGTCAGTACGGAAAAGAAGGAATCCTTTCCCTGCTGGCACAGCATCCGGAAGTGCGTTTCGTTTCCTTGGTCGGGATTGACCTTGCCGGAAACGACACGGACGAAAAAATTCCGATGAGCATTTTCATGAAAGACTACGACGATTTCTTCGCCGGCACGGCCGTACAGACCGACGGCTCCTCCGTCGTACTCATGAATATCGCGACTCTGAATGATGCACGCGTCGATATGATCGCCGACAACACCGTGAATTGGTACGTGGATTACAATTACGAAAATATTGACGCGGAAGGCCGCCCCGTCGGCACGCTCCGCATTCCGAGCTACTTCATCCACAACGGGAAACGCATCGATTCCCGTTCCATTCTGAAAGATTCCTGCGAATACGTCAGCGAAGAACTGAAGAAACTTTTCGCCGAATATCCGGTGAAAGGCATGGAATACCTCCCCTTCGAAGATATCCAGGACATCGTCTTCACCACTGCGACCGAGCTCGAATTCTGGGTGAAAACTCCCAGCGAAAAGGAAACCGTGCAGAGCCTCTCCGTTTCCCAGCGTTTGCAGGAACAGTACTGGCAGAGAATGCGCGGAAACGTCCGCACCGCGATGGAACAGGCCATCGAAGAACTCAATGCCCGCGGCTTCGACGTCGAAATGGGGCATAAAGAAGTCGGCGGCGTGAAACCGAAAGTCGACGATCAGGGCAACATCACCGACGTCGTCGAACAGCTCGAACTCGACTGGAAATTCAGCCTGAATCCGCTGCAGACCTGCGACAATGAACTCCAGGCCCGCATCATCATCCGCGAAGTTTTCCGCGAAAACGGACTCGACGTTTCCTTCAAAGCGAAACCGATCATCGGCGTCGCGGGCTCCGGCGAACATACGCACATCGGCATCGCGGCTCGCCTCAAAAACGGCAAGACCGTGAACCTCCTCGCCCCCGGCGACATGAAAGAAGATTTCCTCTCCACCATCGGCTACGGCTTCATCATGGGGATTCTGAAAAACTACGAAGCGACGAACCCCTTCGTTTCCTCCACCACCGACGCATTCAACCGTCTGAAACCCGGATTCGAAGCTCCCGTCTGCATCGTGACCTCCCTCGGCCACACGCCGGACGTCCCCTCCCGTAACCGCACCATTCTGATCGGCCTCGTCCGCGACATTGACAACCCGCACGCCACCCGTTTCGAACTTCGCGCGCCGAACCCCTTCACCAATACCTACTGCACCATCTCCGCCCTCTTCCTCACCGCACTGGACGGCATCAAATACGCCGTGAAATCCGGCAAGACCCCGGCCGAACTCCTCGCCGAACTCTCCAAGAAATCCGGCGAAGAGACCGAATATTTGGAAACTGCGCGTGAATACCGCTGCGAAGGCGACGTCTTCGAAGATTTCACCCAGGAAGAACGCGACGCCGTATTCGGAAAACCGCCGGCGACCGTCTGGGAAAACGTCAAGATGATGAGAGCCCATCCGGAAAAACTCGCCGTCATCACCGCGGGCGGCACACTCAACGACACCATCGTCGACTCCTTCATGGCCAGCATCCTCTATCGCTGGGAAAACGAACTCGTCGACCGCCTCATTCCGCAGACCGAACTTCTCGTGAAGGGTATGAAGAAACTCGACAACGAAGACAAAGTCGATGAAAAACGCTGGAAGAGCATCAAAGCCAAACGCGTGGAAATCGCGAAAGACACCGAAGACGGAGACTGCATCTGCACCCGCCTCAAAAAAGCCCTCGAAGCGAAAGATTACGATAAAGC
>CAVJQK010000168.1:0-3595 GCA_963651795.1 Erysipelotrichaceae bacterium
TAATCGGCGCTTCGCGCCTTGCCGGCAAAGCCGGCGAGCGAGCGCAGCGAGCGATCATAAAAAATGCCGCGCAGCGCTCCGATAAAAGCCGTCAGCTGTTACCCGTCAGCCGTCGGCGGGGGATAAAGTCGAGCGGCATTTTCATTCATCACGTAGCATTCATTATGATATAATGAATAACATAGAAAATATAGGAAAAGAAACGAATAACCGGAGGAGACACACATGGGACTCAAGGAAGAAAAAATCGCACAATTTGCGGCGCTGGGCGTTTCCGAAAAAGATATTTTCAAAGAAATCGTGCGCGCGCGCTATTTGGATTATGTGATTTTCAGTAAGCGGGAAAATGAAGAATTCGGCCTCTCGCCCGAAGAATTTCGCGAAAAAGCCGACGCGCTCTCCGGCGAGACATTCGGCCACGTGCCGGAAGACGCGGAGCGTTTCGCCTATATTTACACCGCGGCGATGAGCGTCGATCCGATGCTTTTCGCGGAAAATGCGGGCGAAGTCTCCGCCATGACGCGCGCGATTTTGAAAAAAGGTTTGGAAACGGCCGAAGCGCTGCCGGCGGGGAAGACCGTCCTTTTTGCCGGTGCCGAGCGCTACCTTCCCTGCCTCACGGATATTTTCGTCAGCCTTCGCAATAAACGCATCGCGATGACGATTGCGGACGCCGAGTGGCGCGAGACCGCGCAGAAAATTTACGCACGCGGCCGTGCGATGGCACCGGCGGACGTTTCCTCCGATACCGAAAGTTACGATTACATTTTCTTCATGGGCGGCGCGGACGACGCGACGGAATCCCTCCTCGCGGCGCTCCTCGCGCATCTCAAAGACGGCGGCGCGATGGATGCACTCCTGCCGCGCGAATTTTGCACCGAGCGGCCCGTCCTCACCGATTTGGCGCGTTCCTATCGCACCGAGCACTTCTGCCACGTGACGGACGGCGAGACGGAGCGCCTCTATCTGCACATCGCGGACGCGACGGCCGATGGGACGATTTTATTCGGCGAAGGGACGGCGGACGGCGAAAGTTTCCGCATGGAAGATCGCCTTTCCATGAAACGGGCGGATTTTGCCGCGGCCGAAAATTGGGATTTCGACGTTTACGCGTACAACGGAAATCCGACGCTGCAGGCGATTCTGGGCGCGGGGCTTTTGGATCCGGATTTTGCCGTCGGAAACCGTTACAAAGCGGTGCCGAAACTCATCGGTACGATGGGGCGCTACCCCGTCATTACCGCGGCGGCCGTGGAATCCTCCGGCATTCGTGCGGAATTTGTGAAAGAAGAGGAAATATCCGATGTGCGGCGCGTGGCGGCGGGCGATTTGCTCATCGCGGCGACCGAAGACGGCATCGCGACGGCCGTCGTGGGCGAGGAGTGGGACGGCGTGGCCGTTTCCTCCGAACTTTTCGCCCTGCGTCCGCTCGAAGGATTCACGGGCGAAGTCCTCAAAGCGTATCTGGACGGCCCCGTCGGGCGTCTCTTTTTGGAAACGATGGAAACGGGGCGCACTTGGCACATTTGCCATGAGCGGCTTCTTCGCATCCCGATGAAAAATCTGTCCGACGAGCAAATTCGAGCCGTCACCGCGGCCGTAAAAGACGCGACGGCCAAACTCTCCGCCGCCGAAGAAACCTGGCGCGAAGTCAAGCGCGCCGCTGCCAAGCTCATGTTGAATTGATGTCGCATAGTGTGTACTCGCTTGAGCGCCGGATTTGTGCTGTTGCTGACAGCTTACGGCTTACGGCAGACGGCCTTAAGAGGTGTCGCCTATGGCGACGATTTTGTTCTAATCGGCGCTTCGCGCCTTGCCGGCAAAGCCGGCGAGCGAGCGCAGCGAGCGATTATAAAAATGCCGCGCAGCGACACCTGAAGCGCATCAACGCATCAACGCGCATCTGCGCATCAACTTCCAAAGATGAGGAATTATCATGAAAATTGTACTTGCCACAAAAAATAAAGGAAAGATTCGGGAATTTCGCGAGGCATTGGCCGAGATCGGCTGGGAGGGCGTGCCCGTTTCCGAAATCGCCGACGTCGCCGATCCCGAAGAAACGGGGACGACGTTTATGGAAAATGCCGTCCAAAAAGCGACGGCCTACGCCAAAGCGCTCGGCATGCCCGTCATGTCCGATGATTCCGGCATCACCGCCGACATTTTGGGCGAGCCCGGCATTTATTCCGCGCGCTACGCCGGCGTCCACGGAGACGATGAAGCGAATAATCGGAAACTTGTGGAAAGGCTCCGTCCTTACACGGCCGAAATGCGCCGCGGACATTACACCTGCGCTGTCGCCCTCGTTTGGCCGGACGGGAAATGTATCACCGCCGAGGGGACGTGCTACGGCATCATCCGCGATTTCTACGCCGGCACCGGCGGCTTCGGTTACGACCCGCTTTTTTATTTACCCGAATACGGCAGAACCATGGCGGAAATCTCCCTCGAAGAAAAAAATAAAATCAGCCACAGAGGGAAAGCTCTCCGCGCGCTGATTGCAAAAATAAAAGCAGACGGGGAAGAGTAAAGAGGGAAGAGGAAAGGGGACCGCACTCGACTTTCTGCGTCATTTGTGATCGGGACATGAGACGGTCAGACGGTGAGACATGAGACTTTTAAGAGGTGCGCTGCGCGGCATTGTGTTGTAATCGGCGCCTTCGGCGCCTCGCCGGCGAAGCCGGCATAAGACAGAATTATCGCCGAAGGCGATACAAATTAAAGTCTGACAGTCTGACAATCTTATAGTCTTACGTCTTTGGCACAAATGTCGCTCCGAGCCGAAATGTCGGTTTTTGTTTCCGAAAATTTTTCCGTAATACTGTACGGCGAGGTATTTCATTGCTATAATATATGAGTTAATGTAAAAAATTCATGATTGAAAGCGGGAGGGGGACTTGATGGCTAAGAAAAAACTGAAACTGTTCGGATTCAATAATCTGACGAAGACATTGAGTTTCAATATGTACGACGTCTGCTATGCGCGCACCGCCGACGAGCGAAAAAAATATATCGAATACATTGATGAAGAATACAGCGCCGAGCGGCTCACGAAATTACTCACCGACGTCGCCGACATGATCGGCGCCAACATCCTCAATATCGCCTCCCAGGACTACGATCCACAAGGCGCTTCCGTCACCATGCTGATCGCCGAAGAAGAAACGGAGAAACAGGACGTCGTCGCTCATTTGGACAAGAGCCACATCACCGTCCACACTTATCCGGAAATGCATCCGCAAGACGGCATTTGCACATTCCGTGCCGACATCGACGTTTCCACCTGCGGGAAAATTTCGCCCCTCAAAGCGCTGAATTTTCTCCTGCACACCTTCGATGCCGACATTGTCGTCGCCGATTACCGCGTCCGCGGATTCACGCGCGAAGTCTCCGGGAAGAAAATCTTCATCGACCACCGCATCAATTCCATCCAGAACTACATCGCGCCGCCGCTGCGCCACAAATACGACATGGTCGACGTCAATGTCTACCAAGAAAACATATTCCACACCAAAATGATGATTCACGATTTCCGCCTCGATAATTATCTGTTTCATGAAACGGAATCCGATTTACCGACTGCCGAAGCCAGACG
>CAVJQK010000169.1:0-3587 GCA_963651795.1 Erysipelotrichaceae bacterium
ACTTTATTGTCAGTATTGGGTTTTCAGAAAAGTTGTCATATAATTTATTTGTCATTACACTCTTCATTTTTACGATTAACAATAGGAGGAAATTTATGACAAAAGAAAATGCCATTGGAGAAAGCACACATAGCACAAAAGACATTGTGCTCTTCGGCCTATTTACGGCGCTCATCGCGATAGGCGCCTTTATTCGCGTACCGATTCCTGTCTGCCCATTCACGCTCCAGCTTCTTTTCACGACGCTGGCCGGGCTCATTTTAGGCAGCCGAAACGGCGCGCTGTCGGTCGCTCTCTATGTACTCTTGGGACTTTCGGGCGTTCCCGTCTTTACCGAAGGCGGCGGGCCGTCCTACATTTTCCAACCGACTTTCGGCTATCTTTTGGGATTTATCGCGGGCGCGTATCTCTCGGGCGCACTTACGGAAAACCGTCCGGTTTCCTTTACACGCGCACTTTTTGCATCACTTGCCGGGCTCCTTATCGTCTATCTTTTCGGCATGATCTACGTCTATTTCATCAATAATTTCTATCTGGGAACTCCCATTGGCATCTGGCCGGTGGTGCTGTATTGTTTCCTTCTGGCCGTCCCGGGCGACATCTGCCTCTGTTTCCTTGCCGCCACGATGGCCAAACGTCTGAAATCCATTATTTGAAAGGAGCTATCATGAGCAAAGGAATTTTTATCACGGGCACCGATACGGATATCGGAAAAACATACGTCACGGCGCTTCTCATCAAAACGCTGCGCGATGCCGGCTACGACACCGGATATTACAAAGCTGCCGTGAGCGGCGCCCCCACCGTTTCCGAATCGGATGCCGGATTTGTGAATCGTTTTGCAGGCATCGGCGAGCCGGAAGAATTATTATTATCCTATTTGTACAAAACGCCAGTCTCTCCGCATCTGGCGGCGCGGCTTGAGGGGCATCCGGTAGAGAAAGAGGAAATACTTAAAGCTTTCGCGCGCGTCACGGCTGCCTATCCCTATGTCGCGATGGAAGGTTCGGGCGGCATCGTCTGCCCTATTCGCCACGATGAAACGGCGAAATATTTCCTCGAAGACATTATTTCTTGGCTGAAACTTCCCGTCCTCATCGTCGCAGCGGCGGGACTTGGCACGATCAATCACATCGTGACGACTGCCGAATATATCAAAAGAAGAAATATTTTCGTCAAAGGCATTCTACTCAATCATTGGCAAGGCGGCACGATGGAAGAAGATAATGTGAAAATGATCGAAGAAATCACCGGCGTCCCCGTTTTGGCCAAAATTAAAGACGGCGACCGAAAAATCGATTGTGACGCCGCCGTATTGGCAAATTGTTTTGATGAAGTTTAAAAGGAGATTTTCGGAAATGGAAACACGAAATTGGGCGCTCGAGGACTCTCGCTACATCTGGCATCCGGCAATGCAAATGAAAGACAATGAAGTATTTCCGCCCGTCGTCATTGAGCGCGGCAAGGGCTGCTATCTCTACGACACGGACGGCAAAGCGTATCTGGATATTATTTCCTCATGGTGGTGCAATCTCTTGGGGCACGCCAATCCCGAAATCAATGCGGCGCTCAAAGAGCAAATCGATACGCTGGAGCATGTGATTTTTACCAATTTCTCCCACAAACCGGCCATCGAGCTTTCGCAAGAGCTCGCAAAACTCCTTCCCGCCGGACTCACAAAATTCACCTATCACGACAACGGATCGTCGGCAATAGAAGCTGCCATGAAAATGGCGTTTCAATATCAAAATCAGACGGGGCATCCGGAAAAAACGCGTTTCATGTGCCTTCCCGAATCGTATCACGGAGAAACCATCGGCGCACTCTCTGTCGGCTCCATGGATATGTATGCGAAATTATTTCATCCGATGCTGATGCAAAATATTCATTTCAAGGGTTTGGATTGCTATCGCTGCCCATACGGAAAATGCCGCGACACCTGCGATGTCGAATGTTTCGAACATGCGGAAGCGGCCTTTCGTGCGCACGGCGCCGAGACAGCAGCACTTTTATTCGAGCCGATACTCCAAGGTGCGGCCGGTATGCGGATTTACCCTGCCGAATACCTGCGCCGCCTGCGCGCCCTTTGCGATGAATACGGCGTACTTTTAATCGATGATGAAATTGCCGCCGGATTCGGGCGCACGGGGAAACTTTTCGCCATCGAGCACGCAGGTATTTCCCCCGATATTCTCTGCTCCTCCAAAGGCCTCACCGCCGGCTACATGCCCATGTCGCTCACTGTCACGACGGACGCCGTCTATGAAGCTTTCTACGACGATTACGGCACGCACAAAGCTTTCGTCCACAGCCACACCTACGCAGGAAACCCAATGGGTTGCGCGATTGCTCTGGCCGTTTTAAAAATCATAAAACGCGATCACATCTTAGAGCGAGTCCGCGAAAACGGAAAATATCTGACCGAGCTTTTGGAGCAAGCTTTGGGAAACCACAAAAACGTCGGCGAGATTCGTCACATCGGCCTCATCCACGCCATTGAACTCGTCGAAGATCCGAAAACGAAAAAAGCCTTCAATCCCGCGCGCCGCATCGGTTGGCACATTTTCCGAAAAGCCATGAATTTAGGCCTCGTCCTCCGCCCCATGGGAGACGTCATCTACTTCAATCCCCCGCTCAATATCGAAAAAGAAGATTTGGAAAAAGCCGTCGCTATGTGCAAAAAATCGGTAGAAACGGTTTTGGGAAAATAAGCGTTTTTCTCATCCCTCTTCCCGCTTTCCTTTTTCCCCACACAAAAAAGCCGAGCACCCGTAATGAGTGCTCGGCTTTTATCGTCTTTTGAAATCTCAGATTTCTTCCGTTTCTTCCGTTTCCACCGTTTTCTTTTTCGGCGCGCGGCGGTTTCTGGCGCTGTTTCCTCTTTCGTGCCATTTCACCCAAAGAGAGCTGGCGACACAGATGGAGGAGTATGCACCGCTGATGAAACCGATCATCATGACGAGCGCAAAATTTTTCGTCGTGTCACCGCCGAAGAAATAGAGGGACGCGACGGCAAACATTGTCGTCGTGAGCGTATAGCAGGAGCGGCGAATCGTCTGATGAATGGAATCATTTGCCAAGACTTCATAACTGTCAGTTTTCTTGTGCGTGTGCAAATTTTCGCGAATACGGTCGAAGATAACGACGGATTCGTTCATCGAATAGCCCAAGACCGTCAGAATGGCGGCGAGGAAACTGCCGTCGATTTCCAGCCGGAAGAAAGCGAATACGCCCAGAACCATCAAAATATCGTGCATGATGGCCGTGATGGCGGAAATCGCGATACGGTGCTCAAAGCGAAGCGACATGTATCCGACGAGGAATGCCATGCTGAGCACGACGTTCAAAAGCGTGTGCTGCGTCACTTCCGAACCGATGACGGCGCCGACCGTTTCGATTCGATTCACATCCACATCGCCGAGACCGTCCGAAATATGGGAAATGACGGCCTGCGACTCTTCCGTCGACAGATTTTTCGTGCGGATGATGATATTTTTTCCGCTTTCTTCAAAAGAATCGCCGGAGAGCTGAATGACGCTCGTTTCCAAACCGTCTTCCTTGAGTTCTTCGCGAACTTGGGCGACGGT
>CAVJQK010000170.1:0-3573 GCA_963651795.1 Erysipelotrichaceae bacterium
CCTTGGCTCCCCTGAAAGGGGAGCTGGCGCGAGCGGAGCGAGCGACTGAGGGGTCCTTTCGAAAATGGGAATAAAGCGTAGGGGTCACGACTCTGTGATTTTTATATTTCGCATTAAAATCTTTTTCCCTCTCCACGCAAAAGCGTAGTCTTTGTATTTTCTTTCAAATTCGCGGGTCGAGAGATTTTCGAGGTCGGCTTCGGTGAGGCGCTGGATGCGGGATTGGCGGATTTCGGGGAGGGGGGAGGCGGTCGCGGTTTCGTTGTAGGGGCAGGCGGCTTGGCATTCGTCGCAGCCGAAAATATACGGCGTGCGGGAAAGGATGGTTTCCTCTTCCGGCGTGAGATCCTTTTTTTGCGTGAGATAGGATTTGCAACATTCGCGGCGCATACCCGTTTCCGAGAGTGCGCGGCCGGGGCAGGCGGCGATGCATTTTCGGCACGTGCCGCACGTTTCCGAAAGCGGCGCATCCGGCGTGAGAGGAAGCGTCGTCAAAAGTGCGCCGACAGTGAAATAAGAACCGTATTTCGGATGGATGAGGCAATGATTTTTTCCGTAGAAACCGAGCCCCGCGAGATACGCGAGATACCGATCCACCATGGGCGACGTGTCGCACACGGGATAAAAGGCCGCGTCCGGCGCCTCTTCCGAGAGCAGCGCGGCGAGGCGCGAAAGATACGCGTGATTTATTTTGTGATAATCTTTCGCACGGGCGTAGCGGGCGATATTGGCGCCCGTTTCCTCCGTTTCGATTTTATAAGGAAACAAAATCACGATGGCCGACCGCGCGCCGGGAAGGAGCGCCTCGGCATTTGTGCGCGCGAAAACATCCGCCGGCGCAAAAGGCACGGCGGGCGCCGTTTCCAAAATTTTCGTGAGCGTTTTCGGAAACGGAAGCGGCGCGATGCCGACGGCGTCCAAAGACAGCGCGGCGGCCTTTTGTTTCACAAATTCCGCGTTCAATTTTCGATTCCTTTTCGCGCTTCGAGACCGTCATCGTAATAATGGCGGATTTTTTTCATTTCCGTAATCAAATCGGCGGCGTCCATGAGGATTTGCGGCGCGTTTCGGCCGGTGAAGACGAGCTCGCAGGACGGCTTTCGCGCCGTGAGGATTTTTTTCGTGTCCTCATCCGTCGCGAGATCGTACCACGACGCCATATTGTATTCGTCCAAAATGACGAGATCGTATTTTCCGACCGCGTCGATCGCTTTTTCAATCCCCGCGAGCACCATGTCGCGATATTCTTTCGGCGGCCGGCCGGCCGGATAGACGACGAGGGAATCGCCCCACGCTTTGATTTCTTCGTCCGTCAGCATGCCCTCTTTGGCGATGAAAAACGGTTTTCCCACCGTGATGAGCGTGATGCCCGGAAGTTTTTGCAGCACTTTTTGCTCCGAGTAAGCGAGCGATTTCATGAATTGAATGATGCACACGGATTTTCCCGCGCCGACCGCACGAATCGCAAGCCCGATCGCCGCCGTCGTTTTTCCTTTGCCGTCACCGGTGTAAACGTGAATCTTCCCCGCAGTTTCCATTTTCGTTTCTCCCTTCTCTTTTCAAGCCTTTTCAAGCCCTTCAAGCCTTTTCAAGCCTTTTCAAGCCCTTCAAGCCCATTTCCCATTTTCCATTCCCCATTTCCCATTTCCCACAGCCTGCCGGCGCCTGAGGCTTAAAAAATTCGTCGCGAAGCGACACCTGATCCCATTCCCCATCCCTCATCCCTCATGCCTCTTTCCCCATATATTATACAGGAAACGGCGCCGGATGGTATAATGGTAGAAATCTTTCTTTTAAGGAGAATTTTATGAAAAGCGGATCTTGGGATCGGGAATTTTTATCGGGACTGTGGCATCTCATTCGGGAATATTGGAAAAGCGGGGAGAAACGGTCGGCGTATCTGTATCTGGCGGCGATTGCCGTTTTGACCGTCGCGGCCGTTTATATGACGCTCCTTTTGAACGAATGGTACAATTCCTTTTATTCGGCGCTGCAAAATTACGACACGGACGCGCTCTGGCACGGGCTCCTCGTCTTCACCGGGCTCGCTTTCGCGCACATTGTCTTCGCCGTGTACGCGAGTTATTTGCAGCAGGTGCTCTCACTTCGTTGGCGCCGCTGGATGACGGAACGTTTTCTCGGCCGTTGGACGGACGGGGACATGTATTATCGGATGGAAACATTTTCCCGCGCTTCCGATAATCCCGACCAACGTATTTCCGAAGATATCAATACATTCACGGCGCAGACGCCCGCTTTCATGATGGGCATTTTGCGCTCCGTCGTGACCATTATCTGTTTCATTTTCGTGCTCTGGTCGCTTTCCGAGCCGCTCACCTTTTCCGTCTTCGGCACGTCTTTTACGATTTACGGATATCTCGTGTGGACAGCGATTCTGTATTCGATTTTGGGCACGTGGGTCACGCATTATGTCGGGCATCGGCTCGTCGGCCTCAATTTTCATCAGCAAAAATTGGAAGCCGATTTCCGTTTCGGCATGGTGCGCCTCCGCGAATCGGCGGAAAGTGTCGCCTTTTACGACGGCGCGGACAGTGAGCGCGGCCTTCTTTCGAAACGTTTCGCGCTCGTCGTTTCCAATACCTTTTTGATTTTGAAGAAACAGAAACAGCTGTCCTGGCTGACGAACGGATACGCGCAAATCGCGATTATTTTCCCCTTCGTCGTCGCGCTGCCGCGGTATCTTTCCAAAGAAATTTCGCTGGGCGGGCTCATGCAGATCGCCAATTGTTTCGGAAAAGTGCAGGATTCCCTTTCGTATTTCGTCGACGTGTACACGAGCATCGCCGCGTGGCAATCCTGCGCCGAACGTTTGCTCACCTTTGAAAAGCACATGCATGATTTGGAAACCGCGCGGGACACGGAGGGCGGCGTGCTTTTGCGGACCGTCTCGCCGGACGCGGTGCGCCTTGCCGGCGTCGAAGTCGATCTGCCGAACAGGATGCCGCTCCTCCGCGATGTGAATGCGGACATTGCGCCCGGCGAGCACGTACTTTTGAAAGGCGCGTCGGGCAGCGGGAAATCGACGCTCCTTCGCGTGATGGCGGGACTCTGGCCGTACGCGACGGGACATTTGGACATCCCGAGTGCGGAGACGCGCATGTTCATCCCGCAGCGGCCGTACATGCCGATGGGGACACTTCGGGAAGCGGCGGCGTATCCGAAAAAGACCGCAGACGATGCCGCGCTTTTGCCGCTTTTGGAGAAGGCCGGCCTTTTGCACCTCGCGCCTCGCCTCGATGAAGAAGCCGATTGGTCGCACGTCTTATCGCTCGGCGAGCAGCAACGCTTCGCCTTCGTCCGCATTTTCCTTCACCGCCCGAAATGGGTCTTCCTCGACGAATCGACGTCTGCGATGGATGAAGACATGGAACGAAAATTATATGAAACTTTAATCAACCTTCCGGAAACGGCCGTCCTGAGCGTAGGCCACCGCTCGACGCTTGCGAAATGGCACGAGAGGAAAATGGCGATACGGGACGGGAGTCTGTGGGAAGAGTAAAGAGGGAAGGGGAAAGAGGCGCGCTCGGGCAGGCTGAAGCCTGCGCTTTGCGC
>CAVJQK010000171.1:0-3567 GCA_963651795.1 Erysipelotrichaceae bacterium
ATACGGCGACGGCGTCCTGCCTTTACATTTTTGTGATGTGGTGCGTCATTTGGTTTTCCGGTGCGCATGTACCCGTTTTGGATTACGTACTGTACCGGGCGTGGAAAATCATCGGGCTCAATATCATCGCCGCCGTTTTTATTCATCATTTGTTTTGGAGCGTCAAAAAGGAATGGGTTTCTAAATGGTAACGCGCAAAAAAATTCCGGAAATCCTTCATCGGCTTTCGAGAAATCGGGGAGAATCACGATATACGAAACTGCTGTACGCGGCCGTCGTGCTTCTTTTTGTGCTGGCGCTTCGCCTTTTTTACGTGCAGATTATCGCGGGCGCTTACTATAAAAGCGAAGCGGACGGAAACCGTATCCGCACGGTGCCGATGCAGGCGGCGCGCGGCAATATGTATGACAGAAACGGAATTCTTTTGGCCGGGTCCCGCCAGGTGTACAGCGTCGTCATTCCGTACGAACGGAAATCGCAAAAAATTCCGATTGACGAATTATTCCGCATCGGAGATTTAATCGAAATGCCGGCGGAAATGATTTTGAAAAAAATCGAAGACAATAAAACGTCCTTTTCGCCCGTCGTGCTGAAAACGGATGTGGGATTGGATGTCCTTTCCGTCATCGAGGAGCAGAAACAGGATTTTCCGGATGTGGAAATCGAAATTCAGCCGCTCCGCTATTATCCGTTTCATGATATTTGCGCTCATGTCTTGGGCTATGTCGGGGAAGCGGGGACCGAAGATCGGGACGCGGACGGAAATCCGTATAAAACGACTACGATTATCGGCCGTTCGGGGCTGGAATTGTCCTATAATCAATTTTTGGAAGGCAAAAACGGGTCGCGCGATGTCGAAGTCGATGCGACCGGTCGTGCCGTGAGAAATATCGAAGGAATTCCGCGCATCCAGGGGAAAAATATTCGCCTTACCATCGATTCCAGGCTGCAGAAAATCGCCGAAGACGCCATGAAGAAACAGCTTGACTTAATGCATGAGGAGGGTATTTTCCCGACGGGGGGATCCGTAGTGGCGGTCGATCCCAATACCGGCGCGGTGCTGACGATGGTTTCCTGGCCGGATTTCGATCCGAATGCGTTCAGCGAAGGGATTTCCGATTATGAATGGAATTCGATTTTGAACAATCCGAATCATCCGCTCGAAAATCGTCCGATTTCGTCCATGTATGCACCGGGTTCCATTTTCAAAGTCGTCACCGGCGCCGTCGGGCTGGAAAGCCAGCTGATTTCACCGGATGAAATGATGTACGACAGCGGTAAGCATTGGATTATTCCGAAACAGAATGCGGAAGGGGAAGCGTTCGGCTGGGTGAATTTCGATATCGCCATGGCAAAATCCGATAACGTCTATTTCTACGAAGTCGGGCGCCGCGTCGGAATCGATCGCCTGTCGGCTATGGCGCGTGCTTTCGGACTCGGGAAACGCACGGGCATCGATCTTCCCATGGAATCGGAAGGAAATGTCGCCAGCGAAGAATACAAGAAGAAAATTTTCGAAGAAGATTGGTATTTGGGGGAAACATTCGACGCGGCCATCGGGCAGAGTTATAACCTGATGACACCGCTCCAAATGACGATGGTGTACGCCGCCATCGCGAACGGCGGTTTCCTCTATCGGCCGTACTTGGTTTTCCGTGTGGATAATTTGGATGGGACGCCTTTTAAAGCGACCGAGCCTGTGCAGACGGGGACACTGCCGATTTCCAAAGCGAATTTGTCCGTCATCCAAAGAGCGCTTCGCAGCGTCATGGGGCACGACGGGACGGGCGGCGCCGTTTTTGAACATTATCCGATACCGATTGCCGGGAAATCCGGTACGGCGGAAACGAACGGGCTCGATAACGGTTGGTTCGTCGCCTATGCGCCTTTCGATAAACCGGAAATCGTCGTGCTCGTCATGTTCGAACATGCCGGGTTCGGTATCAATTCGGCGGCCCCCGTCGTCAAGACGGTCATGGATGCGTATTTCAGAATCGGCGAATTTACGGAAAAAGTGGAAATAAAGAAAGATAAAGTACCCGAAAAACCGAAGACGGTCGATGTGGATGCGAATAAGGAGGGAGAAAAACAATGAAACATATTACCGCAATCATTTCCGGAAAAGGCGGCGTCGGGAAAACGATGCTCGCGGCGGCTTTCGGACTGGCGGAAGCGCGGCGCGGAAAGCGCGTCCTTCTTTTGGATCTCGATATGGGAATGGGAAATTTGGATTTGGCGCTGGGTCTTTCTCCGAAATATTCCATGCTGGGTCTCGTCATGGGAAAATGCCGCGAAAAGGATGCCGTACAGCACGTGAAGGACGGTCCCGATTTTTTGGCGGCGCATTTCAAAAGAGATTGGCGCGATATCAAAAAATCCGACGTGGCCAAAGTGTTGGAAGATTATGCGGACGATTACGATTTAATTCTGCTCGATTGCCCGGCCGGGCGCGGGAAGGGCATGGAATTTGCCGCGAAATTTGCCGATTCTTTCATCCTCGTCGTCGGTCCGTCCAAAGCGGCGGTCATCAATGCGAAACGGACGGCGCAAATGCTTCCGAAAGCGAATATCCGCGCCGTTTATAATGATTTTTCGGCAGAAGGGACATATACATTCGAAGAGGCGAAAGAGGCCGTAAAATCGATTCCGTTCGGCGGATTGGTGCCGCATTCGGAAGAGATCGATCGACTGCTCCAGGAAGGACGCATGGCCGAATACGATGAGACTTCGCCGTTCGGTCGGGCGATTGCGCTTTGCCTTGATACGGCGGAAACGGGAGAAACGATTTCGCCGGAAACGGTGTCGGAGCTTTTGGAAACGGGAACGAAATCCTCGAAAAAAGAAGCGGCGGACAGTTTCCTGCATCCGGCGTCCCGTCTTCACCGCGCGCGGCTTTCGGCACGATACGGAAGGAGAGGGATGCGTTGAACATCACGGATTATCTGCGAAAAATCGACGGCACTCTTCTTTTTGTCATTTTTGCGTTGGTCTTTTTGGGAATTCTGACTATCGGGTCGGCGACGCATGTCAATGTCGCGGAAGATCCGGACCGATATTTTTTCGTCATCCGGCAGGCGCTCTTTTTCGTCGTCGGATTTGCGATGGCCGTTTATTCCCTGAAATACGATTACCACATTCTGTACAAATGGGCACCGTATCTGTACGGACTGAATTGCCTCATGCTTCTGGCCGTTCGTTTTTTGGGGACGAGCGCATTGGGGGCGCAGCGCTGGTTTCAAATCGGACCGATTACGATTCAGCCGTCGGAATTTTCCAAAGTGCTTATGATTATTTGCCTCGCGCGATTTTTTGCCGATCATAAGGACGGATTTTATACGTGGAAAAGTCTCATTCCCGTCATCGCTTTGATGATTCTTCCCGTGGGGCTTGTTTTTATTCAGCCGGATTTGGGGACGAGTCTGATTTTTGCGGCCATTTGCTTCGGGATGCTGTATCTTTCCGATTTGGCAATTAAAATCATTTGGCAGGCCTGCGTGGCCTTTGCCGTTTTATGCCCTTTTGTCTGGCAATTTTTATTGCACGAATATCAAAAAACGAGAATTAAAG
>CAVJQK010000172.1:0-3553 GCA_963651795.1 Erysipelotrichaceae bacterium
GAACGCCCCATCGCCGCGGCAAATTTATTTCGGTCGGCGGTTTCTTTTCTTTGGCGGGGGTAGGACCTCCCCGGCAGTTATCCGATTTTATCAAAGGAATTTTCTTTGAGGCGAGGAAAGAGGCGGTCGGCATAGCAGATGCTATGTAGGCCGCCTCTTGACGAAGCATCGGAGGAAATTCCGATAAAATCGGATTCTTCGGCCGGGGAGGCCCTACCCCCACTGGTTTCTTTTCTTCCGCGGGGAAGAAAAGAAATGAACACGGCGCGCCGAAGGCGCGCCATCCCGCGCAGCGGGATAAAAGCGAAGCGTTCTCCCGCGCCAGCGGGAGCCCCGCTCCGCAGGAGCGGAAATCCCGCGCAGCGGGATAATTTGCACGAAAAAAGCTTTCCTTAAAAGAGAAAAGCTTTTTTGAAAAATTTTTATTCGAAAAATTTTGCGGCCGCCATCACCAGATACGCCGTATCTTTGACGCCCGCCGTTTCATACGACGAATGCATCGAAAGCTGCGGCAATCCGATATCGACGGAAGGCAGGGAAACATGTTGATTCGAAATGTTTCCCAAAGTCGATCCGCCCGGCTTATCGCTCCGATTCGTGTAAACCTGAATCGGAATCTCCGCTCCTTCGCAAAGGAGTCGGAATTTCGCCGCCGTGTACCCATCGGTGCAATATTTCTGCTGCGCATTAAATTTCAAGACGATCCCGCCATTTAAGACAGGACGATGGACGACGTCTGCCTCTTCGGGGCGATTGGGATGCACGGCGTGCGCATTGTCGACGGAAATCATGAAACTTCTCGCCAGCATCGCAAGCAGCTTCGCCGGACTTTTCCCGAGCCCTTCCGCAATGCGGGTGAGCGTATCGGAGAGAAACGTCGAGCCGGCGCCTTCGCGCGTACCGCTTCCGACCTCTTCGTGATCGAACAGCGCGAAAACGGAAATATGTTTCTCCTTTTTCCCCATCGTATATCCGCGGAACGCGCCGAATGCACCCTGCAGATCGTCAAGCCTGGGCGCGCTGATAAATTCGTCCTCCGCGCCCCAAATCGTCCCGGGCGTCAGAGAAACAAGAGACAAATCATGCCCCAAAATATCTTCTTTACGGCAGCGCGCCTCCGCCGCGATGACATCCATGAAACCGATTTTCCCGTCCGCCGTGCCGTAGAGCGGCAGCATATCTTTCGGAATATTCCACGCACGACCGCCATTCGCTTCGCGGTCCATATGAATCGCGAGCGTCGGGATCAAAAGCAGCGGTTTCCCCGTCGCGACAAGCTGCGGGCGCACCGTTTCCCCATCGCGCACCATGACACGTCCCGCGACGCCGAGCGGACGATCGAGCCACGTCCCCATGAGCATGCCGCCGTAGCCTTCGACATTGAGACGCACGTAGCGCCCGTCGGACATTTCCGGATTTTCCTTAATGCGGAACGTCGGCGAATCGCCGTGCGCGGCAATGATGCGAAAATCGGACGCGCCTTCCGGAATCGAGAATGCCATGACCGCGCTCCCGCCGCGCATCACGACATACTTATGCCCCGGCGAAATTTCCCAATCATCCTCTTCACGGAGCTCAATCGCCCCATCATACACAAACGCCGTTTTGATCGCAAAAGCGGCATGAAACGGCGTCGGTGCTTTAGAGATGAAATGGAGTAAATCGCGGGAAATATCCTGAAACGGATTTCCTTTCGTTTCCATCATCGATTATTTATTTTTCTTGGCCATCGTCATATTGTAGACGCGCTGCGCCATTTCGGCACGTTCGCGGACGACGGGATTCGGCGAATCGATCGGCAGCGGATTGAAAGACGTGGAATAATGCAGCTTCTTCGTGCGCTGTTCCATGCGTTTCACCTGAATCGTGCGCGCCGTCACATCGTAGACATACGTATATTCATTCGTGCCGTCCTTGATTTTTTCCACAGCTTCGAACGTGCACGTCTCATGCCCATTCTTGTCGACTTTGATTTCGACTTCGGACATATTAATCGTCAGCGCGTCATTGTACTGCCAATCTTTGGCGGAAACGGAAAAACATGCGCAGGTCGCGGCTGCCGCAATGCCGAGCGCGATCAATGTTTTCTTCATATTTTCTCTCTCTTTCCGGAGGAAATCCTCCCAAATCCAGAAACATACACAATGTTACATATCGTCATTATAACATATTTTTTCAAATGATGGGAAACAGGAAACGGGCGCCGTAAATTCTTTTTCGGACAAATACGAGAGCGGGCCTTCCGTTTTCGGAAACACGATCCGCGCCGCGATGAGGCATTGGGCGGAAAGGCCGAGCCGGCGCGAAAATGCGATGCTTTCTTTCGTGCCGTATTTCACATCCCCCAAAATCGGATGCCCGATGCCGGCCGTATGCACGCGAATCTGATGCGCGCGCCCCGTCACCAAATGCACTTCGATTTCGGAAACTGAAACGCCTTCGATTTCTTTTGTTTCCAGTAAACGATATTCCGTCACCGCAAGCCGCGCGCCGTCCATTTCCTTGGAAACGATGCGCACGAGATTTTTCGTTTCATCTTTTACGAGCCCCGTCTCGATTCGTCCGGATTCCGGCATCGCACCGAAGATGAGCGCCCGATAATATTTCCGAATTGTCCGCGCGGCGAGCATGTCCGAAAGCGCCGTGAGCGCGCGCGCGGATTTTCCGCAAAGGACGAGCCCTTCCGTATTCCGATCCAGCCGATGACAAGCCGAGGGCCGCACGCCGACCGATTCTCCGAGATAAAGCAAAAGGCAATCGTCCAGCGACAGCACGCCCGCCACGCCGCCCTGCACAGGCATTCCCGCCGGTTTATCGAAAATCAAAATGTCCGCGTCTTCGTAGACGATCCGCGCCGCAAAATCCGCCGGAAGCCGCCCGCGCACTGCCGTTTCCGCAGCGGAAAATTTCGCAAACGTATCATCGGAAAGCCAAAACCGCACGACATCTCCCGCGCGAAGCGTTTCCTTCCCCGTGCACTTTTTTCCGTTGCAATCGATCGTCTTCTTCCGAAACGCTTTGTACAAAAAACCGCGCGAAGCCGAAGGCAGCACTTTCTCGGCAAACCGCAGCACCCGCTGCCCTTCATTCTTTTCGGAAATCAAAAGTTCTTTCATCACTGCTCCTTGGGAAACGGGATTCACTCCCCGCCGTTTTCCCCGATAAATTCCACGGGAATCGAAAGGCCGCGCAAAATCTCCTCGACCTCTCCCTTCGTATCCGCCGTACTGTGCACAACACAAAGCGCCCGCGCCGGATCCAGCGTCGTCAAAATGCCCAAATACTCGTAACTTTCCAAAATCCGATTCACGTAATTCACGTCGTGGGGATTAATCACAAAATAAACACTGTCGGGTTCGCGATGGTAAACGGTCATGATGGACTCCTTTGGGGAAAATGCGTTGATGCGCGGATGCGTTGATGCGTCGCAGGTGTCGCCTTCGGCGACGATTCCTGTTTTGAAAGTGCAGAGTGCAGAGTGCAAAGTGCAAAGTGCAGAGTGCAAAGTGCAAAGTGCAAAGTGCAAAGTGCAAAGTGCAAAGTGCAAAGTGCA
>CAVJQK010000173.1:0-3534 GCA_963651795.1 Erysipelotrichaceae bacterium
GTAATTGAAGATGTGCGCAGCGCCGAAAGCGCGGGACCCATGCATGTCACATTTGCGCGCGGGATTTACGCCGAGCACATCGAAGAAATGCAGGCGGGTGCCATTTTGGTGGATGAACTGCCGAAAGAATATACGAAGACGCTCATCGTATGTGCGGATTGCCGTCGTGAATTCGGCCGCCTCATCGATCTGTTTCATCCGGAAATTCGTTTCCCGGCCGGTATTCATCCGACGGCCGTCATCGCCGGCAGCGCCAAAATCGGGAAAGACGTCTGCATCATGGCGTACACCGTCGTCGAAGAAAATGCGGAAATCGGAGACGGGACCGTCATTTATCCGAATTGCTACATCGGGCACAATGTGAAAATCGGGAAAAATTGCGAACTCAATCCCGGAGCCGTCGTCCATGAAAACAGTGTTCTGGGCGATCGCGTCGTTCTTCGCGCGCATGCCGTCATCGGCGGGCAGGGCTTCGGTTTCTCCACCGATGAAAACGGGCATCACACGCATATCCGCCAGCTCGGCAATGCGATTCTGGAAGATGATGTGGAAATCGGCGCGGGTTCGGCCGTGGACAACGGCGCCATGAACAGCACGATTGTCCGCCGCGGCACGAAAATCGACAATCTCGTACACTTGGGGCACAATGTGGAAATCGGCACCGATTGCTTCGTCATTGCGCAGACCGGTATTGCGGGCAGCTCCAAAGTCGGGAATCATTGCATTCTGGCCGGGCAGACGGGCATCACCGGGCACATCGAAATTTGCGACAATGTCACCATCGGCGGAAAAGGCGGCGTTTTGGGAAACATCACCGAGCCCGGCACCTACGTCGGATATCCGATCCGCAAACGTCTTGAATGGGCAAGAATCGAAGCGCTCCTGGGACGGCTTCCCGATTTAATTAAAACCGTGAAAAAATTGGAAAAACAAATCGGAAACAAAGATTGATTCGGAGAAACGCAACACCTCGATCATCGGGGTGTTTTTTTTAAAGGAGATACGGCATGCTGATACAATGGTTTCCCGGACATATGACAAAGACGAAACGCATGATCGAGGCGCATTTGAAAGCCGTCGATTTGGTGTGCGAGCTTTTGGATGCCCGGATTCCGCAATCCTCTGCCAATCCCATGATTGCCGAACTCACGGCGGGAAAGCCGCGCATCGTCATTTTGAATAAATCGGATTTGGCCGATCCCGCGGAAACGGAAAAATGGGTGGCTCATTATCGGGCCAAAGGACTCAAAGCCATTCCGCTCGATTCCACCGATGCCAAGAGCAAAAAACTTCTCGTCCGCACCATCATTGAGACGGCGCAGCCCGTCATTCAAAAATGGCAGCGCCGCGGACTCAAAAGTCGCTCCGTCCGCCTCATGATTTTGGGCATTCCGAACGTCGGGAAATCCACGCTCATCAATCGCCTGGCCGGTGTCAAAGCGACGCGTACCGCCAATACACCGGGGCACACGCGCGGCAAACAATGGGTGCGCCTCGCGGACGGGCTCGATTTGCTCGACACGCCCGGCGTCCTCTGGCCGAAATTCGAAGACCAGACGGCCGCGATGCGATTGGCCGCGACCGGTGCGATTGCCGGCGATGTCTTCGACATGGATGAAATCGTGCCGGCGCTCGTGGAAACATTGGTGAAAAGAAAACCGGAGCTTTTGCGCGAAAAATACGGCATCGAAGATTTCACCGTCGATCCGCAAATCATGATCGAGCAGGTCGGGCGGCGCCGCGGTTGTATTTTGCCGGGCGGCGGCGTCAATTTCGATCGCGCGCAGGAAGCGATTATTCACGATTTCAGAAACGGCAAACTCGGCCGTATCACTTTGGACGCCATTCCGGAGGAAAACGTATGACAGTTTCCGAAATTCGAGAAATTTTGAAACAGGACACCGTGCCGGACGACATTTTGAATGCCATTATGGACGATGAACGCGACGGCGTGAAAAAACTCTTGGCCGCTTACATGCGCCGTCTCGAAAAAGACAATCAAGAACGCCTTCGCGTCGAAAATCTGTACGCATTCGAATCGAAATTGTATCAAAAAGGCATTCGCTACGTCGCCGGCATCGACGAAGTGGGGCGTGGACCCTTGGCTGGACCCGTCACCGTTGCCGCCGTCATTTTGAAACCGCATTGGTTTGCCGCGGGACTCAACGATTCCAAAAAAGTCACGAAAAAACGCCGCGAAGAATTGGCCGTGCTCATTCATCGGGAAGCCGTGGCCGTTTCTGTCGTGAGCCTCGAGCCCGGCGACATCGATGCGTACAACATTTACGAAGCGACGATGATGGCGATGTACGAAGCCGTCCGCGAACTCTCCGTCCCCGCCGAAGCCGTTCTCGTCGATGCAATGCCGCTTCATCTCAAAGTGGAAACGCATTCGCTCATTTCCGGCGACGCCAGGAGCGCCTCCATCGCCGCCGCCTCCATTGTCGCCAAAGTGCATCGTGACCGGCTCATGGACGAATACGACAAAATCTATCCGGGATATGGATTTGCGCAAAATAAAGGATACGGCACCGCCGAACACATGGCCGCCATCGCCGAACTCGGCGTCACTCCCATTCACCGCCGCTCCTTCGAGCCGGTGAAATCCATGATTCAAACAGGAAACTGCAAACTCAATCCGGGACTTTCAACGTTGTAAGTGCATACATTCCCACCGTCATTCCGAATTTATTTCGGGATCCCCAAATCATAGAAATGGCATTATTTTTCACCGTCATCCTGAACTTGGTTCAGGATCCCCAAATCATCGAAAATGATGAAGGGGAAAGAGGGAAGGGGAAAGAGGGAAGATGTCCCTGCGTCTTGGCTCCCCTGAAAGGGGAGCCGGCAGGCGCTTGCGCCTGACTGAGGGGTCGCGCACTATGCGTGCAGACAGTTGCAGGGGCACCGATTAAGCCTTCCTTTGAGGTGACCTTCCGGTGGACGGTCACCGGTGCCCCGAAGGGGCGGAAGATAGAATGCGCCGAAGGCGCATAATCTCTCGTAAAAGCAAATTGCTGTAAATAATCGAAAAATTTATTTCGTTCTTTGCGTAATTGCAGTAATTGTGGCTCTACGAGCCACTCTATCTTCCGGCGCTACGCGCCACCTCCTTTCAAAAGGAGGCTAAAACAGGAATATGCGCGCAGCGCGCCGCTTTTAACTTTCATACGATTTTCATAACAAATTATTTCAAAAAAATATACAAGAAGTACTTGACAAACCCTACCAGGGGGGGGGTACTATAATAAAAATATAAAACTATAGATTTTTGCAGCGGGGTCCGAATGTTAGCTGCAAGTTTTTTTGTATGTGCGTTTTTGTGATACAAATAAGGAGAAATGTTTTATGAAAATGAGATTGGGGAGAAAACAAGAGTTACGGCGTATATCTTTAGCGTTGTTTGCACTTTGCGGAATGGGCTTTGGCGCTATGACGGAAGTAGAAGCTGCTACGACGTACGGCGCTGATGCCGGTGGTTCCTTTATTAATACATCAAACAGTGATGCCGTCGCATATGGGACAGCTACTGTG
>CAVJQK010000174.1:0-3517 GCA_963651795.1 Erysipelotrichaceae bacterium
GTGATAGACTCAAGATATCCGAACCCGATATTTTTAAAAAGGAGGAAACGAATATGTACTCGGACGAAGCAAAAGACCTGGCGGAGCAGTGGAGATGGGAGGATCCCGAGCGCGCGGCGGAAAAAGAAGAGGAAAACGATATGTCTCTCGAAGAAATCGCCGAAATCCGCATCCAAGCCGCCGATGACGCTTACGCAAGCATACTGAAAACCATGCAGGATCGCACGCGCGAAAAATATAAAGATTCGCCGGATTTATTGGAACGCGAGCTTGAAACGGACGAAATGATCGCCCGCGATCTCCGCAACGAACAACTCAAATACATGAATTAAAACGAAAAACGGGAAACGCACACTCGCGCTTCCCGTTTCTTTTATTTTCCGTTTCCTTTTTCCACTTCCCTCTTTCCTCTTTCCCATTTCCCCATTTACCATTTCCCCATTTCCCGGGTTTTCCGTTATAATAAGGGTAAATATTTTTTATAAAAAGGAGGCCTTTCGTAATGCGGAATTTCCCGGATTTGGAACAGGAGCCGGAACTTGCCTGTGATGATTCTTTCCTCGAAGAGGATGTAGATCCCCTTTTTGTGCTTCAGATTTCTGTGGGCGTGGAAAAAATACCGACCGATTTATCTGTGATTGGGAAAATACTGCAGAAAACAAGGCTTCCTCTGATGTCGTATAAAGTTTCGGACGGATATCTTGCGCTTCATTTTTTGGGGACAACTGTCACGGTTTCCCCCTCCCAAGCTATCTCAAAAGAAGAATTTGATTCGGCGTCTTGGCCAAAGCCTCCATCTCCCGCGCTTCTTTCTTCTTTTGGAAAACAAACGGCATCTCTTGTGATTGAGGCTTCGGGGATTGAGCGTAAGGATGTGGATTTAGGTTTCCTCGCATCAAATGTGGCTGTGGCAGTCGCTTCTCTTTCGGAGGCACTTTTGGTATGTACGCCGACTCTTATTTTCGAAACGAAAGAATTTATCGATATTGTCACAAGGAAAGCGCAAGATCGTCTGTTTCCATTTGATGTATTTATATCAATCGGAATGACGACGGATAAATGCGGGACGTCTTTTTTGCAAACGCACGGAATGTGGATTTTCCATGAAGGGGAGCTTACTTCGGAAAAGGATCCGGATGAGGATTGGACGCGAGATTTGCGAAAAATGGCGTATGAGCTTTTATTTCGAGATTCTTTATCGACGGAAGAATCTCATTATCTTTTCCAACCGCGATTTATCATGCGCGGATATTCGGGATATTCTTATACGCTTCGTCCGGGAAGATGGCTTTCCGGCAATTCTTTGCAATCGTGGCAGGCAAGACGCACGGGATATTTTTGGATGGACGATCCATATCAAATACAGAATAATTTGGTCGATGCCGGCATATGGCATGGGCATAATGATTTACAATTGATGAATCGTATGGCGGCTTTCCTTTCATGGGCGGAATCCCGAGATTTTTTGACACTCAGATTTGAAAATCAAATGCAGCGGCAAATGGCTTCCGGTGATTATCGGGGAGAGTTTCGTTCTTATCTCTTGGATTATGCCGGGAGTCTGGATTCTCGAATTTTCAAGAAACAGGTCCGCCCCTTTGTGGAAAATTATTACAACCAACGCTATCCGTTGCGCGGATATTTCCGAGACGCACGGGAAATCGCACTGTCCGAAGAAAAAAATCCCGTCATCGCAGCCAAATTGCAGGCAGCCGGAATCGAAGCACCGGCCCTTTTGCCGTGGAGCCGAAACTTATACGAGGCAATCGAAAAACGACTTGACGAGCGCTATGCGGAATATGAGAACCAATAAAGACGCGAAGGAAAAATGTTTCCTCTTTCGTCCCTCTTTTGACTTCCCATTGTAAAAATATTATAATGATTGCCATGGGAGGAAAGTATCATGAAAAAATTTGCTGCATTTCTTTGTTCTGTATTTTTGGCGTGCGGCGCGATATCGGCAGATGCCGCCACGGTGACGCGGCTGACTTGGGCCGATCGCAGTGAGGAAACGCCGCCTTTTGTACGCATTGTCATGGATTTGTCCGAACCGGTCACGGGCGAAGCCTTTCTGTCCAATGACGGCCTTGCGGTGAATGTACTTTTGCAAAGTTCCGTCATCGGCTCCGGTGTCCCCGGAAGAATTGCCGTATCTTCGAAATCGGTCAATGCGATTTCTTTTTCAAGATCGGGAAATAATCTCGTTCTGTCCGCCAAATTAAATCACACCATCGATCCATCCCGGGTAAAAATTTTCCCGCTGGAAGCCGATGCGGAAACGGGCCGTCCTCAGCGCCTTGTCCTCGACATCCCGTCCGTAAAGTAAGAAACATTATCATTATCACCGAAAGTCGCCTCACCGCGACTTTTTATTTCCCGATTTTTTCCTCTTTCCCCTTCCCTCTTTCCCCTTCCCTCTTTCCTTTGCACGAAAAAAGAGGCCGTGACCACTTGAGTCACAGCCTCTTTTAGGTTGTTTCAGAAATCAGAATTCGTAATTGAGCGAGACAACCCAGGAATTGCCGGCTTCGCCTAAGTACAATTCGTCATTATCATGCTTAGCGCCGAATGCGTATTCGCCGTGGAGATACGTATTCTTTGCGAGAGCGACATCCGCGGATGCGAGCCAGAAATGGCCGTCCTGCATGAGGAGATAATTCATCGCCATGGCTTCGCCGCCGGTCATATCGTATTCATAGAGACCCGCTTTGGTCTTGAAATACGCCACATCAATCGCAAAGGAGCCCGGTTTTGCCGTATTGAGTTCACCGTAGCCGAGACCGACCGTCCAGATTTTACCCTTCTGTCCGTACAGTTCATTTTTCTTCGTATCCGCATAGTAATCGCCGAATACACGGAACTGCTGTACCGGAATGAGAAGGTTCACGCCCCAAACCGCTTTGCGAGAAGTAGCCGATTCCTGTTCACCGACAGCAGTATAGGTAAAGGGGCTGACACGGAAATAATCAACTCCAAGCTTGGCGACCTTGAGATCCGCCTTCAACTGCGCATAAAACATTTCACTCTTCTTGAAATCGGAAGTTACTTCAAATTTTTTAGAAATATTTTTCTTGAAAGCAGTAAATTCATATTCATCCCCGGCTTCGCTCATACGACCGTAACCGACGGCAAGGCTGAGTTTTTCACCGAGCGGTGCGGAAAGTTCGATGCCGTCGAATGCATTGGAATAGAGCCAGCCGCCGAGCTGCTGCCCCATATCGACTTCATAACGGCCGAGGGTCGCACCGACTTTGCCGAGCTGATGATGGACATACAGACGATCCATGGAAACTTCGCCGCCTTCGCCGCCTTTGAGGTCGGTTTCGGCCAAAAGTCTGCCATGTACGTAAGTAGTATCATTCACCGTCGCATTGACGTTGATACGCATACGGGCATCCCAATTGTCTTTGGTGCCGTATTCCGCATTAGATTTCTGGTAACGAATACGAGCATCGCCGGACCAAGCGAGGTTTCCGACTTTCTTTTCGAGGTTGGAAACGCGAACGCCGAGATTTTC
>CAVJQK010000175.1:0-3516 GCA_963651795.1 Erysipelotrichaceae bacterium
GCACTACGCCAATCGCGTCTTTGCACTTTGCACTTTGCACTCTGCACTCTGCACTCTGCACTCTGCACTCTGCACTCTGCACTTTGCACTTTGCACTTTGCACTTTGCACTTTGCACTCTGCACTTTGCACTTTGCACTCTGCACTCTGCACTTTCAAAACAGGAATCGTCGCCGCAGGCGACACCTGCGACGCATCAACGCATCCGCGCATCCACGCATCAACCCATAGAAAAAGGCGGCCAATATTATTTCGGCCGCCCTCCTGTCACTCATATCTCATATCTTTTCACTCATATCTTTTCATCCCATTATTTTTTCTTGCTCTTTTTATCCTTATCCTTATCCCTCTTCTTATCCTTACTCTCCTTCTTTGCTTTTCCCTTTTTCTCTTTTTTCTCGTTTTCGGAAACGGCGGTCGCGGTTTCTTCCGTTTCCTCCGTTTCCTCGATTCCCTCCGCTTCCTCGCTTTCGGGCGTTTCGTCGAATTCGCCCTGTTCGGCGCGGATGACGTCGAGCTGTGCGGCGGTGGTCGCGGCGGCTTCGCGGGCGAGTTCTTCTTCAGTCATCGCCGGGAGGGTGATGATGATTTTCGTGCCTTCGCCTTCGATGCTTTCGATTTCAATGTTTCCGTGATGCTGCGTCACGATGTGTTTGCAGATGGCAAGGCCCAGGCCGCTGCCGCCGGTCGCTTTGTTCCGACTTTCGTCCACGCGGTAGAAACGTTCGAAAACGCGGCCCTGCTTTTCTTTCGGAATGCCGATGCCGGTGTCGGCGACGACGAGGACGGCGTTTCCTTCTTCTTTCCGAAGCGTCACGGTGACTTCGCCGCCCTCTTTATTGTATTTCACGGCGTTGTCGATGCAATTCATGACGAGCTCGTAGAGGAGGGACTGGTTGCCGTAGACGGAAACGGGATCCGCTTCGACGCGGACGGTGACATTTTTCGCGGCAGCCTGCGGCGCGATGATGTCGGCCGTGTATTCGGCGGCGCCTTTCAGATCGACCGGCTTCCACGTGATGGTCGTCTGGCTTTCTTCGACGCGCGAAAGGTGCATGATGGTCTCGATGAGGCCGAGCATGCGGTGCGATTCGTCGAGAATTTTCCCTGCGAACATTTTGGCGTCGGTCTCATTTCGGACGAGACCGCTCGAAATCATTTCGGCAAATCCGCTGATGGAGGTGAGCGGCGTTTTGAGTTCGTGGGACACGTTCGCGGAGAATTCGCGGCGCATTTTTTCGGCGGCGTATGTCGGCGAGAGGTCATGGAAGACGATGAGGAGACCCTTTTCATCGTCGGATAATTCGATGGAAACGAAGGAAACGCGGTACGGCGCGGCTGCGATATTCATGGTGTAGCTCTGCCGGCCGCCTTTTTCGTAGGCTATTTCGACGGCGCGCAGGAAATCTTCGTCATGGCAAAGGGCGGCGATTTTGCGGAAACGGATGGAGTCCGTGTGCCCGAAAAGATGCACGGCCATCGGGTTCGACGCGATGATTTCTTTATCTTCGTTCAAAAGGAAAATGCCGTCCGCAATGGTGTCGACGACGGTGCGGATGGTGTTTCTTTCTTCTTCGAGGTCTTCGGTGTAATTTTGAATTTCTGCTTTTTGCTCGCGCACTTTATCGACGAGGGGGCGCAGCTCTTTGTAACCGCCGGGCATTTCGCGTTCGGGGACGCCGGCCATGATGTCGGAAATCAGATCTTCGACGCGGCGGAGCGGTTCCAGCACGGCTTCGGTGGAGCGCTGCGCGACGATGTAGCACGCGACGCATATCGCGATGAAGAAGAGGAAAATTTCCGGAATGAGGGGCGAAAGGATGCCGGCCGGTGCGGTGCGCGGGACGGAAAGGCGGAGGACGCTGCCGTCGGGAAGTAATTTCGCCGCATAGAACATGGGCTGATCATCTTCGTTTTTCCGCGTGGCTTCGCCGCGGCCTTCCGCTTTGGCCGTTTCAATTTCTTTGGCGTTTGTATAATCGGGCTCTCTGATGTGTTTCGTTTCCAAAATCACACTGCCGTCCGGCGCAATCCAGGAAATGCGCATGGGCCGTACGCTTTTGGCGCGTACTTTTTCGAGAAACGCGAGATCGCTCTGCCTGTTTCCCGTCAGTCCGTCTCCGGCGACTTCGGCGAGATGCGCGATTTCATGAATGGCGCGCTCCTGCATGCCCTGGTAGTAGAGAATGCCGGAGAGCAAAAATGTCAGAATGACGGACACGATGCCGACAAAAAAGAAACTGCGATGAATACGGATGCGCAAGAGTGTGCCTCCTTTATGGTGAACAACTTATGTGAAACATATGCAGAAAGCTATGGGCTATGAGCTTTGGGCCGTGAGCTTTGACTTGTGTCGCCTTACGGCGACAATCTTATTTTAATCGGCGCCTTCGACGCCTCGCCGCCGTAGGCGGCATAAAAACAGGAATTGTGCGCAAAGCGCACACCTTTCATCGATCAGCGAAGCGGCATCGGTGCCATATAAAAATCCGTCGCCGTAGGCGACACCTCTTAAAGCCGTCACCCGTAAGCCGTCAGCCGTCGGCGGATGCCAAAGCCGAGCGCGCGTCTCACGTCTGACAGTCTGACAGTCTTTCGCACCGATGTGGCACTATACTTATTTCTCCCCCATCCGATACCCCAATCCCCGGACGGTTTTAATGAGGTTTCCCGTCTCGCCCAATTTCTGGCGGAGGCTCATGATGTGCATATCGATGGTGCGGCTTTCCATTTCAAAGGGCGTGCCCCAGACGGATTGCATGATTTGGTCGCGCGAGACGACGATGCCTTTATTCAAAATGAGATAGCAAAGTAAATCGAATTCTTTGAGCGTGAGCGCGATTTCCACTCCGCGGTTCATCACGATGTGGCGGCTGCAATCGACGGTAATGTCGCCGAGAGAAAGCGTGGGCGTTTCCTTTCCTTCCCCGCGGCGGCTGCGGCGGAGCACGCTCTTGATGCGGGAAATCAATTCCATGATGCCGAACGGTTTCGTGACATAATCATCCGCGCCGAGATCGAGGCCGCGCACGATATCGTATTCGCCGGATTTCGCCGTCATGATGATGACGGGAATGTCCGCATATTCTTTCTTCGCGCGCAATTCTTTCAAAATAGTGAGCCCGTCTTTACCGGGGAGCATGATATCGAGGAGCATTAAATCGGGCACATTTTGCGAAAGCGCGGACGCCATGGCCGCCCCGTCGCCGAATCCCATCACATTGTACCCCTGCCCCCGCAGCGCATAGCCGACGAGCTCGCGAATATTCTCATCATCCTCTACACAGTAAATTAAAGACATAGTTCCTCCTTGCACGCATCAACGCATCAACGCATCCGCGCATCAACGGTTTTTTCCACAAAAAAACGACGCCTGTACGTTTCATTTTTGAAACTACTATAAAGGGCGTCGGAATTTTTGTCAAGCACATATTACAATGTCGGTTTCCGCAATGTTTCCGAAAAATTTTTTGAAACGTTTCCGAAATATCAGCCGAAATTGCCGGAGACGTAGCGG
>CAVJQK010000176.1:0-3503 GCA_963651795.1 Erysipelotrichaceae bacterium
TTATAATTGTAAAAAAATCTTCTCGGATGCCCTATTTTAAATCACCTTTTGAAACCTATCGGACGTGAACTCTAAACTATATTCATGAAACAAAAAATCATAAAAAAATGATTTCTTCGTTTGTTTCCTATTGATTACTTTATATTATACCTGTATAATTTCAACGTGAAATCCAAACGTCCCGTAAGAGCACCGAACTTTCACTGCTCTCGATTGTTATCGAATCGTCCGCGCAAAACGAATCGACAACGAGATCTTGAGAACGGAGAATCTGCGGCGCACGTGGAGCACATGGCACTATCACGGATAACCGGACTCCATTCGTGACTGTGCCGCGGGACGAAAACCACGTCATTCCGGTGACTTTCATACACCTTCTCCTTTTTTCGTGGTTTTCGATCCTTTTCACAAGATGTGGCAACGGTCACATCTTTTTTCTTGCAACGAAAAAAACGCCGCAAGGCGTTTTTTTATTGAAGAAACCGCTGACGGCAGACGGCAGACGGCTGACGGCTGACGGCTTTATTTACGATTCTGCCGCCTTTTGCGGAAGAGGCGCCACGACAAGCGTCTTTCCCAATGCCGCCAATACTTTCAGCACGGTATCAAGTCTGGGCGTCGTCGTTCCGTGTTCCATTCTTGCAATGACAGGTTGAGCCACTCCGCTTCTCTTTTCCAATTCTTGCTGCGTGATTCCTTTTTCACGCCGCGCCTGAATCAATTCCCCGATAATCGCCACACGAAGATCACTCTCGGCAATTTCTTCCGGCGTCATAAAAGATTCCATAAAAGCAACGGCATCTTCCCCGATAGCCGGATTTTTCTTCACATCATTTTTTTCAAGATTCATAGAAATCACCTGCGACGGCCTCTTTTGTCTTTGTAAAAATAAATCGGATGCACGTTACTCCTCCCACATAGATTATAACTCAAAAGTTATAACTTCGCAAAGTTTTTTATTAAATATTCAAAAAATATCCCGAACCCCCACACCGTCATCCCAAAACCCCACCCCGTCATTCTGAACTCCCACACCGTCATTCTGAACTCGTTTCAGAATCCCCAAATCATCGAGAATGAATGTAAAGTGGGAAGGGAAAAGGGTAAAGAGGCGCGCCGGAGGCGCATATAAAATCGCGCGCAGCGCGCTCTGATTAAGCCTTCCTTTGAAGGAAGGTGGCGCGTAGCGCCGGAAGATAGAGTGGCTCGCAGAGCCACAATTTCAGCACTTGCCCACACGCCGAAAATGACATATTTATTTTTCATCGTCCACTTTTTTCGGTCTCTTACCGAAAACTCTTTCCATCCCGAAAACTGTAACTAACCAATTCGTCCCGACTTTCCGCGCTTCCGTTTCTGTAAATCGCGGCGGGCTGTTGCGTCCACGGTCTTTAAAGCCTGTACATGCGTTATTTACACGTCGAGGATTTATTCCCCATGCTTTCGCCGCTTCTTGTGCCGTGTAGACGCACTTCAGTATGTCGTCTTTTCTGATATATTCCATCTGTTCACCTCGCCTTCTTTATGATTTTTCTTTTCTTGTCCCAAATTTTCACATTCAAATATCCTTTATCATATCCGTAAATTTATCCAGCGTGTACGCACCGTCTTTTCTCATGTCGTGCCGATTGAAAACCATGAAATAGCGATACGAAGGACCCGCCAATTCCTGCCACTTTCGACCGAGCGCCAGCTTATTTTGGCTGTCTTCGCCGGACAGATAATCCCCCTTGGCCTCGATAAGCAAAATTTTCCCCGATTTCGTTTTTACCATAAAATCCGGATAATGATTGATATACCCATTCAAGCAAAAACCTTTTCGATCGATAATTCTATGCCACCAAGAAATACGATTCGATCCCACGATTACATCCAGAAGCTGCCGCTCAAACTCATTCATATCATTGCGCTCCGCTTCGTACAAAGAATACGGAATCGAATCAATCACTACCGCCGGCGAAATCGCATTCGGAAACTCATAAGAAGGCTTGCATATGACTTTCCCGCTGTCAATCCATTTGAAAAACAAATCTTTCCGATACACATCCAGTAAAGAATCGATTTTCTCTTTGATTTTCTGCGCATAGAATTGAATTGACTGATCAATCACGGCCAGCTCCTCTTCCGTCATCCCCGAAATGACGCGTGTCACATACGTCTCCACACCGCCCGTGGAAACCTGATTCATTCTGTTGACAAGTTGCGCAATCTGCCGGGCGCACTCCCGAATCCGCCCCTCTTTCGGAAGTCCCTGCATATACTTTTGATAGAAATCGGAATCCGACCGGGAAACGCGTTTATATTGAGGCACCGCTTCCCCCTCGGCCGCCAAATCAACCTTGTACATATCACCGGTCGCCAGATCGAAACGAATCTTGGCGTCCTGCCGAGAAAGCTCAAATCCCTCCGAAAGATTTTCCGGGCTCAGCAGCGGATACTCATCCCCGAATAAATCCGGATCCTGTCTCAAATGAAACTGCGGAATCCGAAGATTTCGAATCTCTTCCCGATATTGATTTTGCACCGGATACATCTTCACCATATCGGACCACTCCTTCCCCGAAAGCCCCGAATCCTCGCGCTCCTTTTCATCCCGATCGTACTCCTGCCCCTGCTTCTCCGCCTCTTTCATCATCCCCGACAAATCCGAAGCGGAATCGGAGCCGGAATCACCGCCGGCATTTTCGTTTTTATTTTCTGTTTCTTCACGCTCCTGTAAACCGGCCTTCACCGCCGCCGGATCCACATCATCAAAAGAATCCGGCTCATCAGATTTTTCATCCGAAGGCACATGGGAAACAGGAGTAAGCTCCGGCTGTTTCCATTCCGGCTTCACTTCTTCGATTTCCGGCAAAACTTCTGCCGCGCGATAATCCTTTTTACTGAAACCGGACTGATTCAGCCCCGCCACCACACTGTCAAGCGTCGCATGAAAATCCTTCGAAGATGTCAATACATACGACATATTGAGAAGCGGCACCTTATGCCGATGCGCATACGGCTGACGCAGAATACGTCCCACAATCTGCTCCACATCCACGCGCGACGTCTTATTCGCAAGAGACGCCAAAATATACGCAAAAGGACAATCCCAGCCCTCTTTCAGTGCATTCACCGTAATGATATACCGAATCGGACACTCCCGGCTCATCAAATCCACATCCGAAAGCTCATTCACCTTCGACGTCTTCACCGCGATTTCCGCCTTCGGAATCCCCATCTCGATCAACATTGACTTAATCTTATCGAAAGTCTCACTGTCCTCACCGATATTCGGCTGCGCCTGAAACAGCACAATCGGGCGGATATACGCACCCCCGGCCGCCCTTTCCGCCTCCGCCTGCTTCTCCAAATTCCCCCTAAGCGAAATCGCATCCAAAATCACCGATTGACGGCTCGCCCGATTGAAAACCACCACCGGAAGCTTTACCATATTCTCTTTTTTGAGCGCCCTCGCATCCACATACGAAAGAATATTACTCGCCTTCCGCGGCGTCGCCGTC
>CAVJQK010000177.1:0-3486 GCA_963651795.1 Erysipelotrichaceae bacterium
CGGCACGGATCAGGGCGGCGGCGTGTATTACAACGGCTATGCGCTGAAAGATACGGCGAAGACGATTGCGCAGCAGATTCAGAGTAAAAATAAAGATACGACAAAAACGGTTTCGCTGAAAACCGTCCGAGAGGAAGACGACTCTTCGACAATCGGCGGCACACCGACGGTGACTGTTTCCAATGTATTCAAACCGAAAGAACATCTGGATAAAGATAAGGCGCCGATGTACATGGCATCCGATACGATTCTTTCCGGATACATTTACAATCCGCGCGGGAGCGTCACCGTGACGGGCGAGTATGGCGATGTGAGAAACAACAGCACCATTTACGCGGGCTCCGTGGATATCAATGTGAAGAACGGCGATTATATTCAGTCGTACGACACGGCGCGAAACGGAAATATCACGAGCGTCGGCGGCAACCCTATGGATGAAAAAGGAAAATTGAAAGATGACGTCGGCACCGGTATTCAAGCGAACGGAAATATTCTCATCACGGCGCGTTATCTCAATATCAATTCAGGTATTGTGAGTGGCACGGCGTCGCGCGATGTGACGATTCCGAAAAATTACAAGCTCTATTACACGGACGGAAAAATCAAGACATACGTGAAGGCCGATGCAATTTCGGCGGATTTCGCGAATACGATTTATGTTGAGGACAATGCCGGAAACACGATCGACTCGCTCACTTACGATGCGAAAACGAAACGTTTCGTGTTGGATGATATTGAAATGCGTGGTGGTCATATTTCCCTCGTCGGGACGATTTTGAATACGACAAATGATACATCGAAAGCGAAAATTGAAGCCCTTGACGGATACGGCAGCATCACGGTCATCAATAACTCGGATAAAGATTTGGAACTTGGTACGCTTTCGACCGGCGAAGGAAAACAGGGCAAAATCGAAATTACGGATCTCGACCGCTCGACGGGGAAAATTCTTCGTAAGACGACGTATACGCGGACGAACGGCCAAATCCAAATGGTGACGCAAGGTTACGAAGACGGAAAAGTTTCCGGCGATCCCACGACGACAACTTTCAAACAAGGCGAAAACGGCGTGTATACACCGGCTTCCGGTAGTTATTACAATTACCAAATCGGGCAGGACCAGAGCGTGAAATATATCTACACGTTGACCGATACGCGTTTCGATCTCTGGGGCATTTTGGATGAAGCGCCGACCGGAGAAGAAATGAAAAAGCAGGGCGCTCGAGAGGATAAAACAAAAGAAGGCGATTCGCGTGCTTTGAACGGCGGTGCCTTCGTCGGGACGTCGAACAATGTGGGAACAATTACGACGGCGGGTGATCAATACCAGGTTTCCACTGTGGAAGTGAAAGGCGTCAAAACATTTGACAGTTTCACCAAAGAATCTACGCGACTTTGGTATTCGTTCTGGCTGGCGAAAAAATTCAATTACACATTGGTTGAAAAATCGACGAATACGGAAATCACGCAATATTCAGTGAAAGCGGATCACAAGATCGGCATCGGTTTCTTCGGAAACGCGACGGGCGGCACGATTACCGTACAGGGAAATAATCAAAATGTGCTGCTCTCCGGGGATCTCATCACCGGCGCGGGGACCGTCGACCTTTCCGGAAACAACATCACGCGGAATACCGATACCTCCCTCATTCGGACGGGCACGCTCGCCATGACGGCCGCGGGAAATGCGGGGACGACCGTTCAAATGATTCGCACGAATGCGGCGAATGTGTCCGGCAGCGCGACGGGCGGGAACTTTGCCGTCGATGTCGTTTCCGGCTCCGTCAATCTCGGAAATATTTCCGCGACGAAGGGCACGGTTTCCGTCAAAGCGCAGACGGGTGATATTTCGCAAACGGACGGAAATACCGTTTCCGCGAATCGCGTCGAGCTCAATTCGGCGGGCGGCGTGTACGGCACGGATGCGAGCGGAAATGTCGTTTCCTTTAAGGTTGCGACCGGACAGAATGAAGGCGTGGCGTACGGGCTCAAAGTGAATGCCGTCGGTGATATTGATATTGAAAATACGAACGGGGATCTCTACATCGACAGCGTCGTTTCCGAAAACGGCAGCGTGAGCCTCAAGACGAACGGCAGCTTCCTCGACAATAATTTCACGGATTACACGAATGAGAGCGCGAGGGAAAAACTGCTGCATTGGGCGAAGGAAGCGGTGCTGGAAAATGCGACGACGACGGTTGATAAGCAAAAGAAACTCCTCACGGCCAAAGTGAGATCGAAATACAATGATTACGCGACGCTCAGCGCGTATGTGACGGATGGAAAATTTGTCTTGGATGATGCGACGAAGGAAAATCTGCGCACGGCCGGCATGACGGATGCGGAGATTGAAACGTATACGGCCGAAAAACAGGCGCGCTATGAGGAGCTCGCCCGCGCCGGCGTTGATACCTGGACGGCGGAAGGCGTCACGGCGTATCTTGAAACAATCGAAAATGCGACGGGCGATTACGCGGCATCCGGTCTTTTCGGAAACGCGTCGCTTCAAGAGAGCGCGCTTTCCGCGGATACGTATCTCACCGCAGATGAAAAAGCCGATTGCCTCGTCGGCTCGGCCGTTTCCGCCAAAGCGCTCCTCGTGACGCTGTCGCCGGGCTCCATCAAAGAAGGCATCACGGATACGAATGTGTCACTGAAAGAAATTCCGCATGTGTCCGGGACGAGCGTGTCCCTCATCGCGACCGGGAAAACGGATGCCGGCGGAAATACGGTCGGCAATATCGGTGAAAAGAAAACGGGAATTACGATTGATTTGTCGAATCCGGAGACGCTCACCGCCGAAGAAATGCTGGCGCTCTCCACGGCCGAGCGCGGCGATTTTGCCGTTAATGGAAACAAAGTCACGGTGACCTCCGTTCGCCCAATCGATACAGAAACGTCGGGCGTCATGACGGCGATTGCGGAAAACGGCGCGATTTATCTCTCCGGCATCGGCGGATTTACGGCGGGAAGCACTTTCCAAGCGAAAGACGAAATCCGGCTTAAGACATCCGGCAATCTCTCCGGTATCACGGTCGGCTCCGATACGCAGACGGTCCTCGAATCGGGTAGCGGCGAAATTTCGAATGTCAAAGTGACGGGGACGGGCGTCCTGACGGCGCGCGCGAAAGAGGGGGTCGACATTTCGAAAGAAGACGGCGATCTCATCATCAATACGGTCTACGCGGCCGAAGGCGATGTTTCTCTGAATCTCAATAATAAAGGCAGTTTGCTTGCTGTTTCCGGAAACGACGATGAAGAAGACGGCGCGGAAACGGGGACGACTTTCCTCAATATCGAAGGCGAAAATATTACGATTTCCGGCGCGACGAATATTCAGGGTCAGGCGACGGAAGGAAAAGTGAATACGAATTCCGTCGGCATGAAAGTGACGGGTACGAAAGCGGAAGACGGCACGACGACGGCCGGAACAATTTCGGCGGAAACGACCGGCACGACGGATGTGACGATTTTCGGCACGTCGGC
>CAVJQK010000178.1:0-3321 GCA_963651795.1 Erysipelotrichaceae bacterium
GAGTCGTCGTGCCGTCTGCTTTCGCTACGGAAACTTCGGTCACAGTATCAAAATCGGTATCGCTACCGACCAAAATCTGCGTTGCCGCCGTCGATTCCGTCTTATTTGTCTTGACGAGTTTCGAGTGTTCGTAGAGCGCGGTATCGAGTTTCGTCAAATTCGCTGCGACATTGGCCGTGGCCGTGCCGTCTTCCGCGACAATATAATGTCCGTCCGCAGTTTTCCCGATAGCGGTATCCAAGGCAGAAAGATTCGCCGAAGTCGTATTCGCTGTCTTGACGTAGTTTCCTGCCGTCGGACGCACTTCATTGTAGAGGACGCTTCCGGATACAAAACCGGTATCCGTCGTCGATAAGGTAGAAGCCGTCGCAAGAGACATTGTCGCCAGTGCCGTCGTGCCGTCATTGGCATAAATCGTATTGTCTTGCGCCTTATTCGTCGAAGTCGCAGCATAAATCGTCTGCCCGGCTTTTACGCCTTTTTGATCGACTTTATAAATCTGCGTTTCCACATCATCGGTCTTCGCATAATTTGTCCCGGCTTTCTCCGCCCCGATTTTCTTATCCAAAGCGGCCAGATTCTTGCCCGTCGTTTCGCTTTGGGAAATATAGTTCGTGGAATCGATTTCCGCACGCGTTTCATCCCAAAGGTCATCGCCCGAGACAAATCCCGTATCATTTTCGACAACCGCCGTCATCTTGGAAAAAGTCGCCAAAACAGTGCCGTCATTCGTCGCAATTTGATTTTTCTGTACGGTCTTTGTCCCGACCATATCACGCGTAGCCGTCGAAAGCTCGACCGTCTTTCCCGTCGCCGCGATCTGATCCCAAATCGCCGCATCCTTCGTGGAATCACCGGCCGTCACATTCGTAATCGTACGCGTCTTCGATGTGGAAGCGCCAACGGAAACGGAATCCGCTTCTTTCGTGACAGAGCCGTCACCCAAAGCGACGGAATTCGCCGAACCTGCCTGCGCGCCCTGCCCCAAAGAAACACTATTCGTCGCATTGGCTATCGCGCCCTGCCCGATGGCAATCGTATTGGCAAGAGACGCACTCGCACTCCGCCCCACGGCAATCGTATCCGCCGCACCGGCAGAAGAGTCGCCGATGGAGATAGCGTACATATCCGTACCGGTCGCCGTACCGGACGTACCCGCATAAGAAGAATAACCGAGTGCTACGGATCCCTTGCCATAAGCTTTGGAAGTATCACCCACGGCAATGGCGGAGCTTCCCGATGCCAAAGCGCCGGTATTGGAGGTTGCGTTTCCGCCGATTGCCACGGAATTGGTGCCGCCCGCATATGCATTACGTCCGGCCGCAAAAGACTGTGCCCCGACAGACTGCGAATCACCGATTGCAATCGAATACGCACCGTCGGCATCCGAGCTCCAGCCCACTGCCATCGAATGGTCACCGGATGCATCGGAACAACAGCCAATCGCAATAGCGCGATCATTCGTCGCATTATTGCAATCGCCTATTGCCAAAGAATGCTCACCGTTTGCATTTGTATCATACCCGATTGCGACAGCTTCCGTATTCAACGCCTGCGCATAAGCCCCGACAGCCGTGGACTGCGAACCGGTCGCTTTTGTAATATTCGAAGAATTCGACGATCCGCCGATGGCGACAGAATCGATGCCTTCTGCCGAAGCGTAACGCCCTGCTGCAATGGCTTGCGCCTTACTTGCCGAAGAATCGCCTAAAGAAATCGCGTAGGTAGCCGTCGCAGACGAACTGTAACCGAGCGCCGTCGCGTAATCCGCCACGGAAGACGACGATGTACCGACCGTCGCCAAATACCCGATTGCCGCAGCGCCTATGCCGTAAGCTTTCGACGTATCCCCCACCGCTACGGAACTGGTACTATAGGCCAAAGCCCCGTTGGCAGAAGTCGTAGCAGTCGCATCACCGCCAATAGCCACGGAATTGGTGCCGCTTGCCGAAGCATTTTTCCCGACCGCAATCGCCTGCGCCGCACCGGCCGAAGAATCACCGATGGAAATTGCGCTATCCCCATTCGCATACGAACTGTACCCAAGTGCCGTCGCATTCGCCTGAGCCGCACTGGCCGATCTACCGAGTGCCGTACCGTAATCTTTCGTAGCAGACGAACTTGCACCGATGGCAATGGCACCCGTACCGGTCACAGTCGTCGTGGAAGTCGAAGAATCCGTCGTAGAATTACCGGCCGTAGCAGCGTTACCGAAAGCAATGGAATCATTCCCGATAGCTTTGGAATTGTATCCCATAACCGTCGAATACGTCCCGGAGCCGGTAGAACAGCACCCGATGACAATAGCATGAGAAGCATTCGCACCGGTATCTTTACCGATCGCGATCGAATGCTCACCCTTTGCCGTAGCATTACCCCCGACAGCGATTGCATACGCCTCACTTGCCGTGGAATCACCTACAGAAATCGAATACGTAGCCGATGCCGAAGAGCCGAACCCGAGCGCCGTCGCATACGTATTCGATGCTACAGCCGAGGAGCCGACCGCCGTCGCATACATATCTGTCCCCGTTGCAGTCGAATTCATCCCCGCCGTAGAGGAAAGGCCGAGTGCCATAGAACCTTTACCGTATGCTTTGGATGTATCGCCTAAAGCCACAGAAGACAGCCCGGAGGAAACCGCACCGGATCCGCTCGTCGCGTCCCCGCCTATTGCTACGGAATTCACCCCACTTGCCTGCGCATTTCGACCGCCCGCAAAGGAGTTATTGCCGGTCGCCTTCGCCGATGCACCGAGCGCCGTCGCATAGGTCGCCGAAGATGTACCGGCACTCCAGCCCATTGCCATGGAATACTCACCATTAACATCCACACAGCACCCAATGGCAATCGCACGCTGTGCCGTCGCATTCGAGCAATCCCCAAGCGTCAGAGAATGATCACCGGTCGCCGTCGTATCATAGCCAATGGAAATCGCATTCTCTTTTGTCGCCGACGAGTAAGAACCAATAGCAATGGAATATGTCCCGGATGTAGAAGCTCCCTGATTGGCCGTAGCACTCCCACCGATAGCCACCGAATCGGCACCTTTCGCCGAAGCATTGAGCCCGGCCGCAATCGCCCGCGCAGCAGTCGCCGAAGAGTCACCTATAGAGATCGCGTACGTAGCCGTCGCAGATGAACTGAAGCCAAGTGCTGTCGCATAATCCGCCACGGAAGACGACGATGTGCCGACCGTCGCCAAATACCCGATTGCCGTACCGCCCGTTCCGTAAGCTTTCGACGTATCCCCCACCGCTACAGAACTGGTACTATATGCCAAAGCCCCGTTGGCAGAAGTCGTAGCAGTCGCATTTCCGC
>CAVJQK010000179.1:0-3292 GCA_963651795.1 Erysipelotrichaceae bacterium
CCAAAACGGTGTGGGCGTAGGCCTCAACTACAGATTCTAAAAGAAAACGAGAAACCCTTCGGGGTTTCTTTTTTTTTGCAAAAAAAGTGCACAGTGCATAGTGCATAGTGCATAGTGCGCAAGCAACTTTGTGCCGACCGACGACTGACGGCTGACGGCTGACGGCTTTTAAGCGGAGCGCTGCGCGGCATTTTTATAATCGCTCGCTGCGCTCGCTCGCCGAAGGCGGCAAAAGCCGATAAGCGAAGCGATATCGGCGTAATAAAAATCGTCGGCGCAAGCCGACACCGCTAAGCTCCCGGCCCCCAGCTCCCCGCTCCCAGCCACTGCTCAAATGTGGCACAAACCGATTCACCAAAAATGTTGCACCTCATTTTCCCCCTTCTCGGCCCGTTTCGGGCGTTTTCGGGAAATATGAAACAATCGGGAAAATGCGTTTCCATAGATAAAAAATTCCAGAAGGCTTGTAGCGGCGCCCTCGGTCTATGGCGAAAATTCGTTTCCGAAAACGAAAAAGTCCATAAAAAAGCCATTTTTCGTTTTACGAAATCCAATCCCGAAATTTCATATGCCAATCGTTAAATTTCATTCCAATCCGTGCCAATCCGGAATGGCATGCATTTTTCTCCGTTTTTCTTCATTTTTCTTTTTTCTCCTCGCAACTCCTCAAAACTCCTCAAAAATTTTTTCAAAAAAAGTATTGTACCCTGCCCCCATGTGTGATATATTTTCCTTGCAATAAATGAACGTGTTACAGAAAAGAAAGAGAGGACCGGCACATGGAAAACGGCAAAAAAATGGGCGTACTTCAGCTGACCACCGTCACGGCCATCAATATGATGGGATCCGGCATTATTCTGCTGCCTTCGAAACTGGCCGAAATCGGCACCGTTTCCATATTCGCGTGGATTCTCGCCTCCGTCGGCGCCACCATCCTCGCCTACGCATTCTCCGTCTGCGGCATGTACGGCAAAAAAGCCGGCGGCATGGGCGGCTATGCGGAATATCGATTCGGTCGCCTCGGAAATTTCCTCTCCGGATATACGTATGCGATTTCGCTCATCATTGCGAATATCGCAATCGCGACCGGCGTCGTTTCCTACGCGTCTTTCTTCTTCGGCATTTCGCTCTCGCCCCTCATGGTGTGCTTTGCGACAATCGGCGTCCTCGCGCTCGCGGCGTCCATCAGCTTCGGCGGGCCGAAAAAAGCCGGCCGCTTCTCCACGCTGGGCGTCATGTGCGTCATGACTCCGGTCCTGGGGCTTCTCGCTTTCGGCTGGATGAGCTTCGATACGAATATTTACATGGCCGCCTGGAATCCGAATGATGCGCCCTTCTCGCTCACGATGCGCGATTCCATCGCCGTCATTCTCTGGGCGTTCCTCGGATTGGAAACGGCGTGCGCGAATACGGAAACCGTCGAAAATCCGACGAGAAATGTCCCGATTGCCGTCCTTTGCGGCACGCTTCTCGCGGGCACGGTCTACACGCTTTCGACCGCCATCATCGGCGGCATCGTCCCGCACACCGAGCTCATCGGATCGCTGGCGCCTTTCGGCCTCGCGTACAACGCGATGTTCGGCAAAACGGCCGGCATCATCGTGACCGGCATGCTCGTCGTTTCCTGTTTCATTTCCCTTTCGGCTTGGCAATTCACCATTTCGGAAGTCGTGAGAAACGGCGCGTCGCTCGGGCATTTCCCGCATTATCTCACTCGCATGAATCGCATGAATTCGCCGTATCTGGCGATTTGCTCCTGCGTTTTCATCCAGAGCGTATTGACGCTCGGCACCATCAGCCCGACCCTTTTGAAACAATTCAACGTGCTGATCAATCTGGCCGTCGTCATCAATCTCATTCCGTATCTCCTCGCGATGGGCGCGGTCCCCGCACTGCAACGCGAAGAAGGGCTCACGGGCCGCAAAGCGAAAATCGCAAATGCGGCGGCTCTCATCGGCGGCCTCTACAGCATGTACGCCGTCTACGGCTGCGGCCCCACCATCATTACGGACGGTCTCATCACCACGGCCTTCGGCGTCGTCTTCTATTACTGGAAACACGAACCGCAGCGCCTCGCGGAAATTTTCGCCGCTCTCGAAACTTTCATCCCCGTCCCCAAACGCCACAAAGCGTAACAAAATAAGGAAACAAAAATCGGCTTCGGAAATCCGAAGCTTTTTTTGTGCCGACGAAATATTGTATAATAAAAATAAATTGATATGCGCGAAGCGCATCCTCTTAAAGCTCATAGCTCATAGCTTCCTCGCTGATGTCGCACGAAACATATTCACACGAAAGGACTCAACCCCCATGTCTCTTCATTTTATTTTCGGCCGCGCCGGCACCGGGAAAACCACCCGCTGCTGCCGCGAAATCGTCGACTTCCTCGCGCATGATCCGGACGCGCACGCCATTCTTCTCGTCCCCGATCAAGCCACGTATCGCGCGGAGACCGCATTGGCGGAAAGCTGTCCCTCCGGCGGATTCGTCGGCGCGGACGTCTACGGTTTTTCGCGCCTCTCCTACCGCGTGTTTCAAGAACTTCATACCGATACCCATGAGGCTATCTCGCCCCTTGTCCAGCAGCTCATTTGGCGCCGCATTTTAAATGCCCGCAAAAAAGACATGCGCATGCTCGGAAAAGCGGCGGGACAGCCTCATTTTGCTTCGACGCTGACGACATTTTTCCACCAGCTCGATTCCTTCGGCATCACGGAGGAAACTTTACAAGACGCCGCGGCCGCCGCCGGAGACACACCGCTCGGGCGCAAACTTTCCGATCTCTCTCTCTTGCAACGCGATTACCTTTCCTATCTCACCGCGCATTTTTCCTATCGCGGCAATCGCTACGAACGCCTCGCCGAAGACATTCCGCACTCGGCCGCTATCGGCGCCTCGAAAATTTGGATTGACGGATTCAACGGCATGACGCCGCAGGAACTCGCCGTCGTTTCCGCTCTCATCCGCACCGCGAAAGACGTCACCGTGACACTTCCGATGGATGCGCCGGAGACCGCAGCTCTCTATCCGCTTTTCGACCGTCCCTACCGCCTCTGGAAAGCTTTGACGGAGAATGCCGGCTCCTACACTTCGGAAACGCTCACCGCGCCGCATCGTTTCGAATGTCCGCGCGTCCGCGAGCTCGCCGAACGTTTCTTCCGTCCGCTTCCCGAAAAATGCATCTACGGCCCCGCGACGCGCACGCTTCCGGAGCAGGGCGTTTTCATCACCGAATGCCCCTCCCGCGAAGCCGAAGCGGATGACGTCGTCTGCCGCATCGCGGAACTCGTGC
>CAVJQK010000180.1:0-3262 GCA_963651795.1 Erysipelotrichaceae bacterium
GCGACATTGGTGCGCGAGACGTCAGACTGTCAGACGATGAGACATGAGACGCGCGTTCGGCTGAGTTCCCCGCCGTCGGCCGTCAGCCGGGGCGAACGGTGATGAATGACGAATGACGTTTCCAAAAATTTCTTGCGGACAAGAATGTACGGGAATGGTAGAATAGTAGAACATGAAAAGTTTGGTACGTATCGAAATTGTTGATGCGGAGGGATAGAGATGAAACGACGGATTTTGGCGGGCGCGGTGCTCGCGATACTTTCGGCGGCGACGGCGGTCGCGGCTCCGGCCGATATTTCGACGGTCGGTCGGCAGGCGGAACGCGCGACGGAAGATCAGCAGGCGATGGCGAGTTATTACAAGTACAGCCGCGATATGGAAATTTCCGAAAAGGCGAAGCCGCTCGTCGTGCAATCGTCCAAAGTCGAGAGCACGGATCCGGAACTTTCTTTCGAAGTGAAAGAGGTGCGCGTTTCCAAATCGAAAATTCTGACGGATGAGGAAATCGAAAAAGCTATTCATTTCAAGGGCGCGGGCACGACGAATGTCGCGGAGTTGCGCGCGATGGTGGATCGGCTGAATGCGCTTTATATCGAGAAACATATCCAAACGGCGCAGGCGGTCCTTCCGCCGCAAACGGTGCGCGGCGGTATTGTTTATATCCGTCTCATAGAAGGGACGTACGGCAAGACGGAGGTCACGGGGAACAAACGCGTCCGGGCGGATACGCTTCTTCACCGAATTCGCGCTGTTCACGGTGAGCTCGTCGATGTGGATAAACTTCAGGACGATTTGCGCGTGTACAACACGACGAATGTGTATCAGGTGCGTGCGGAATTGGTGCCGGGCGAAGAGGAAGGCACATCGGATTTGAAACTTCATTTGGAAGAAAAAGGAAATCCGATGACGAGTTTCATTTTTGTCGATAATGCCGGGCAGTATGAAAGTGGGCGTTACAGAATCGGCGCGTACAGCGAGTATCGCGGTATCGGCGGTCATGATGCGGCGCTTGCGATTTCTCCGGTTTGGACACGCGGCATTTGGGGCGGCTCGATTATGTATGATACGCCTGTCGGTACGCACGGAACGCGGATGGCCGTTTCCTACGGTAGAAATATTGTCAATATCATCCGCGGCAATTTTCGCGATATGGATATGAAAGCGAATTCGAATGATGTGGCACTTTCGCTCACGCATCCTTTGAATGTGACGATGCTTTCGAAGACGGATTTGTTCTTCGAATTGCACAAGAAATGGTCGGATACGGAAATTTTGGGAGCGAAACTTGCGGATAATGACACAAAGACGGTGAAAGTCGGATTCAGCAATCGGAAATTCGACGAGCACGGCATTTGGTTTGCGATGGCGAGCGTCACGGGATATCGCAGTAATGACAATAAAAATGATAAGAAAAAGAGCGGTTCGTATTTTAACGCGTATCTGTTGCGGCGACAAAATATTTCCGACGATCGGTATTTGCAATTTCGCCTCACGGGGCAATATACGTCGCATCAGGAACTTCCGGTGACGGAGCAATTCGCGCTGGGCGGTATGGGCAGTGTGCGTGGTTTCAAAGAAAGTGCAATCTCCGGAGATAAGGGGTGGAGTCTCGGTCTCGAATACGGTTTCCCGGTGAGCCCGGATCACAAGACGTGGCGCGGTTTCGTATTCCTCGATTACGGCGTCGCGTACAATAATTTCTCGACGGAGCCGACGCGTGCGTACATCGGCACGGCGGGGTTCGGTTTCGAATACGGCAAGGGCGGCTGGTACGGCAAAGTGGCGCTCGGTTTCCCGCTTGCGAAATCCGATAATACGCCGGACGACAGCGATACGAGAGTGAATTTCTATTTGCAGCGGTCCGTATAAAAAAGGAAAGAGGAAAGAGGGAAGAGGCGCGCTCGGCTTTTTGCGCACGTCCGACGGCTTTCGTTTGTGAGGAAATAATGGGTCTTTTGGAAGAAACGATTGCAAAGATTTCGCCGCTTGATTCGGATGCGATGAATGCGGCGGCTTTGCGTTGGAAAAATTTATACCTCGGCATGGGAAATCTGGGGAAACTGGAAGATATGGTGACGCGCTATGTCGGTGTGACGCGCGAGACGATGCCGGAGGTGCCGCGTGGTATGATGGTCATTGCGTGCGCGGATCACGGCGTGTATCGGCAAGGCGTTTCCGCGTATCCGAAGGAAACGACGGTCGGCATGGTGCGCGCGTATGCGGAAGGCGGCGCGTCGGCGAATGCGATGGCACATTTCGGTCATATGGATATGACGATTGTCGATGTGGGTATCGATTACGATATGAGCGATGTGCCGGGGATTCTCAATCGGAAAATCGCGTGGGGGACGCAGGATATTTCGGAAGGACCGGCGATGCGGCGGCGGGATGCCGTTTCCTCTGTGGAAATCGGAATTGAAATCGCGGAGGAAAAAGCGCGTGCGGGCTATCGCGTCTTTACGATCGGCGAGATGGGAATTTCCAATACGACGTCGTCGGCTTGTATGTTGGGCGCTTTTAACCATTGGACGGCGCCGGAAGTGACGGGGCGCGGGACGAATATTTCCGATGAACGCCTCGTACATAAAACGGAAATTGTGCAGCGGGCGCTCGATGTCAATCAGCCGGATGCGTCGGACGGTTTGGATGTGCTGTCCAAAGTCGGCGGTTTTGAATTCGGCTGTATGGCGGGCGTCATTTTGGGTGCGGCGGCGAATCGGTGTCTGACGATTATCGACGGTTTCAATACGACGGCGGCGGCGTATATTGCGCGTTCACTCTGTCCGCTTTCGGCCGAATATCTGATGGCGTCGCATTTGTCGCTTGAAGAGGCGCATAAAAAATCTTTGGAAGCGCTGGGGCTTTCCGAATATATCGATTTGGGGTTCCGCCTGGGTGAATCGGTCGGTGCGGGAATTCAGAAACGGATGCTCGATACGGCGATTGAAATGTATCGCGAATGTGTGACGCATGAGGAAGCGGGGGTGAGCGTATGAGTACGATTCCGGCGCTTCGGCAGGATATTATGGACGCCTGCCAACTTTATGTGGATAATCTTATTAAGCCGCTTCATTCTTTGGGGAAACTGGAGGATATGGCGGTGCGCATCGCCGGCGCGACGGGTGAAGTGCGGCCGAAATCGCTTTCGAAAGCGATCGTGATTTTCGCGGGCGATACGGCGGTCGACGGGGACAATAAAACGAAGGGTGAGCTCTCGCGGGCGGAAACGAAACTCGTCGCGGCGGGTGCGGCGCCCGTTTCC
>CAVJQK010000181.1:0-3252 GCA_963651795.1 Erysipelotrichaceae bacterium
CGACAATCGAATCCCGCCGAAATCGCACGACCTGCCGCGCGCCGTGCTTCTTCCAAAAGCGGCAAATCGCGAATGATATCCGCGCAGCGAAGATCCGGAAGTCCGTGCTGATGATAGCCGAAAAATTCCCCGCTTCCGCGCAAGAGCAAATCTTTTTCCGAAAGGAGGAAACCGTCCGTCACTTCGCACATGATTTCCATCCGCTGCCGGGTGGCCTCGCTTTGACTTTCCGTGTACAAAATGCAATACGACTGCGCCTCCCCGCGGCCCACGCGCCCGCGAAGCTGATGCAGCTGCGAAAGGCCGAAACGCTCCGCCCCGTGCACGAACATAATCGTCGCATTCGGGACATTTACGCCGACTTCGATGACACTCGTCGCGACCAAAAGCCGCGTTTCCCCGCGCGAAAACTGTCCCATCGCCGCTTCTTTTTCCGCATCCTTCATCCGCCCGTGCACCAGCCCGCAGCGCCGATTCGGAAAATAGCGGCACAGCTCTTCATACACCTTCGTCGCCGCCGCCAAATCCTGCTTTTCACTCTCCTCGACCAGCGGACACACCACATACACCTGATGCCCCGCCGCCATTTCCTTTTCCAGGAAACGGAGTACACGCTCGCGCATATTACGACCGACCGCATACGTTTTCACCGGTTTCCGTCCCGGCGGCATTCCGCGAATCGAAGACACATCCAAATCGCCGTACACCGAAAGAGCCATCGTGCGCGGAATCGGCGTCGCCGTCATGACGAGCGTGTGAGGCGCCGCGCCCTTCGTTTCCAAAGCCATCCGCTGCCGCACACCGAAACGATGCTGCTCATCCGTGATGACGAGCCCCAAATGCGCGAAAACGACTTTATCCTCAATGAGCGCGTGCGTGCCGATCAGTAAATCAATATCGCCCGCCGCCAAATCGCGTAAAATGATTTCCCGCTCCGCTTTTTTCGTCGCCCCCGTCAGAAGCGCGACGCGAATCGGAAGATTTTCGTAAAACGCGCGGAACGTTTCCTCATGCTGGCGCGCCAACACCTCCGTCGGCACCATGAGCGCCGATTGGAAACCGTTCTCCGTCATCTTCGCAATCGCAAGCGCCGCGACCGCCGTTTTCCCGCTACCGACATCCCCCTGCACGAGCCGCTGCATCGGAACGAGCCCTTCCATATCATCCTCAATATCTCGAAAAGCCCGCGCCTGATCCGGCGTCAATGTGAAAGGAAACGCACGGCGCACCCGCGCAACCAATTCCCCGGACGGCGCGCATTTGATGCCGTGCATTTTCGCTTCCCGCTTCTTGCGCAAAAGTAAAATGCCCGCCTGCATGAAAAATAATTCTTCGAACGCGATTCGGCGCCGCGCGGCCGCCCGCTCCGCATGATTTTTCGGGAAATGCATCGCCGTATACGCTTCGCGCCGCCCCAAAAGACGATTCTCCGAAAGCACGCGCGGCGGCAAATTTTCCTCCAAATCCTCCACATGCTCCAGCGCAAAACGCACCATGTCCTGCATGCGCGACAATTTCAAACCTTCCGTCAGCGGATAAATCGGCACCAATTTCTCATACTGTTTCAAATTTTCCGGCGACACATGCTCCATGTCCGCATTTTGCATTTGGCATTTACGATATTGAAACTCAATCCGCCCGTACGCCAAAACCCAATCGCCCTGCCGAAATTCGTTTCGTTTCCAAGGCTGATTGAAATACACGAGCACCACCGCGCCGCGCCCGTCCGAAATCGTCACATTCAAAATGGAAAGATGCGGCCGCGGATGAATTTCGCGAATATCGAAAACGCGCCCGTACACCGCACAATCCTCATCCAAAGGCGGCGCATCCATCGGCGCGACACGCGACCAATCCTGATATTTCCTGGGGAAACAGGAAACGAGATCCGCGACCGTCACGATTCCCAGCCGCACCAATTTCTCCGCCATTTTCACGCCGACGCCCTTCACCGCCGTCACGCCGTCCGCCATCCTCATCCGCTCGCCCCCTTCCGAATTTTTTTCTTACTTTTATTCTAACATACGAAAAAAGCAATAAAAAATCCCGCGAGCTTATATCCCACGGGATTTCACACAATCATCAGAAAGGACGATTCACATCATAAATCTTCGTCACGCTCAAATCCGGATTCACGCGGAACATGTAGCGGCCGTTCACATCCACCATGTACCACGTGCCGAAATCTTGGCCCGGCTCGTACACCGTGATGCTGTAATAACGCGTCATATCGGCGGGAAGCCCCGAAAAATCTCTCGCGTTATCCAGAAGAACGATATCATAATACCGCTCGTCCGTATCCGTCGGTTGCATGTCCCAGAAAACATCGGCTTTCAAAAACGCTTTCGCCACGCCCGGCGTCCATTCCTTTTCCGCATTTTTCTCCGCGAGCACATACACCCCGTCCGGCGGCGGCAGCAAGTTTCCACTGTTTACGATTTGGCTTCCGTCATACGAATCGAGAGAATAGGAAACAGCGGAATTTCCCAGCGTGAAAGAATCGCCGAGCATCGGCCCCATTTCCGTTTCATACGTCATGCCGGCGGGCATCGTTTCCGAAGCTGTAATCCGAATCGCCGTGCCCTGTTTATAGTAATCCGCATTTTGAAACGCGATATACTCCGCGCTCTTCACGACAAAATGTTTGGAAACATTTCCCGTCTCGTCGTCTTCCTCCACCGCAATCCGTCCGCTGGCACGAAGCATCGGATCATACGGCGGGTCCTGCGTTTTGATCGTCACCTCGGCAAAAGAGCCCCTCGGCGTATCGTACACCCACATTTCGCCCGTGCGCGCGCCGTTTCCGCTCGTCATCACATACCGATCCGCCGCTTCCGCGGAAACAAAACCCGCACACAAAAGCGCGGAAAGCACCCCGACCTGCCAAACTTTTCTCATTTATGACATCTCCTTTCTCCACACAAAATTCCGTTTCCATCATCATATCATAACTTTAACGTCACCGCCACAATAAATGCGGCTGTGCGCAGATGCGTTGCCGAAAAATTAGCAATTAGCAATGAGCAATTAGCAATTCAGGTGTCGCCTTACGGCGACGATTTATATAAATATGCGGCAAAGCCGCCACTGCTTTGCCCTCTTCCGGAAGAGGGTGGCCCGTAGGGCCGGGTGATGGCCTGCTCTTTGTGAGGAAAAGTTTGTTCGCCTTGGCCGGCGAGCGAGCGCAGCGAGCGATTAAAAAATGCCGCGCAGCGCTCCGATTAAAGCGCATACCGCACGGCGCACGGCGCA
>CAVJQK010000182.1:0-3251 GCA_963651795.1 Erysipelotrichaceae bacterium
TCGATGAAGCGGGCAATCTGAAGGGGCTCATCACGATTAAAGATATCGAAAAAATGCGGAAATATCCGAATTCGGCCAAGGACGGAAACGGGCGTCTTCTGGTGGCGGCGGCAGTCGGTGCGACGGCCAATGTCATCGAGCGTACGGAAGCGCTCTTGGATGCGAGAGCGGATGTCATCGTCATCGATACGGCGCACGGACACAGCGAAGGGGTGCTGCGCACGATTCGCCGGCTGCGCGAAGCGTTTCCTCATATGCAGCTCATTGCGGGCAATGTCGCGACGGCCGGTGCTACCGACGCTTTGATTGATGCGGGTGTCAGCGCGGTCAAAGTCGGGATCGGACCGGGCTCCATTTGTACGACGCGTATCATCGCGGGGATCGGCGTGCCGCAGATTACGGCGATTTACGATTGCGCACGTGCGGCGGCTCGTCGCGGGATTCCGATTATCGCGGACGGCGGGATTCAGTATTCCGGCGATATCGCAAAAGCGATCGGCGCGGGTGCCTCCACGGTCATGCTGGGCAATTTGCTGGCCGGCACGGAAGAAAGCCCGGGCGAAACGATTATTTATCAGGGCAAAACGTATAAATCCTACCGCGGCATGGGCTCTTTGGGCGCGATGAATGCGGGCTCGAAGGATCGTTATTTCCAGACGGATTCCAAGAAACTGGTCCCGGAAGGCATCGAAGGTCAGATTCCGTACCGCGGCCATGTTTCCGATGTGATTTTCCAGCTCATCGGCGGCCTGCGTGCGGCAATGGGATATTGCGGCGCACCGACGATTAAAGATATGATCGAAAAGACGCAGTTCATTCAGATTACGGGCGCGGGTCTTCGCGAAAGCCATCCGCATGATGTCAGCATCACGAAGGAAGCACCGAACTACAGCGCGAAATGATTGACGGAGTTAAGCGCGCGTATGAAGTACTGGATGTACGGATTGCGGCGATTACGATGAAAGAGGCCGTGGCTCTTTGCGGGGACATGGCGGAAACGAGTACACCGCATCTCATTTTCACGGCTAATGCGGAAATGTTGATGCTGGCGCGTCGCCACGAAGGTTTGGCGACATGTTTGGCCGAAGCGGATTTGGTCGTCGCGGACGGCGCGGGGATCCTCTGGGCGGGTGACGTCCTGGGGACTCCGTTTCCCGAACGGGTGACCGGAGCGGATTTGGCCAAAGCATTATTGAGCACGGCGGCCGAGCGCGGCTGGCCCGTCTATTTCCTGGGCGGGGCGCCGGGGGTCGCACAAAAAGCGGCGGAACATATTGCGTCGTCTCATCCGGGATTTCAAATCGCCGGTACGCACGACGGCTTTTTCGATGCCGCGGAAGAGAAAAAAATTCTGCAATCCATTCGGGAGAAGGAAACGAAAATTCTCCTCGTCGGCATGGGCGTCCCGAAGCAGGAAATGTGGCTTTTGCAACATAAAGAGGAATTGGGAGGCGTCGTCGCCATGGGGGTCGGCGGTGTCTTCGATATCATGGCGGGAAACTTAAAACGCGCTCCGCTTTGGATGCAAAAGCATCGTTTGGAGTGGGCGTACCGCCTCTGGCAGCAACCGTCCCGTATCGGCCGCATGACGGCGCTTCCGCGCTATATGATGGCCGTGAAAAAATGGAAACAAGAAAGAAACCGGGTTCCGCGGGCGTGAGCGGAAGACGGAAATATAATAATAAACGTGAATTGAGTATCGGAGGAGTCATTTGAAACCGGCGGAGGAAGTCGCAAGAAAACCGATTACAAAGCCATATATTTTGCATGAAAGCTATCCTTTCCTGGCGGTTTGCGCACTGCTGACGGGAGGATTGCTCTATATCGGACATCCGGAAGCGGCGATTGTCCCCTTTGTCCTGGGGCTGTATTTCGCCTATTTTTTCCGTTGCCCGAAACGCGTGATTCCCTATGACGAATACACCCTCGTTTCCCCGGCCGACGGCACGGTGATGGATGTGTCCGATGACGTGGAGGAGGATCAGTTTCTCGGTGAAAAATGCCACCGCGTGACGATTTTCCTTTCCGTATTCAATGTACATACGAATCGTGCGCCGATGGCGGGCAAAATTTCTTTTATGTCCTACATTCAGGGGCGGTTTCGGCCCGCGTACGAATCGAGCGTGGGGTATGAAAACGAGCGCGGCGCCATCGGAATCACCGGGGCGCATCGCACGGTTTTGGTCGTGCAAATCGCGGGACTTCTCGCACGGCGCGTCGTGCTTTGGAGCACGCTCGGGCAGGATATCGATCAGGGGGAACTCTACGGCATGATTAAGTTCGGCTCCTGCACGGAGCTTTATATTCCGGGTGATGTGGATATTTTTGTGAAGAAAGGTGATAAAGTCACCGGCGGTACGACAGTGATCGGGAGGTTGAAGTAAGTGAAAAAATCATGGATCGCCAACGGCGCGACGGCTACAAACGGGTTTTTCGGTGCGTTATCGATTTTGATGACCATCGAGGGCGCATTTGATTATGCGGCCGTGTGCATTCTTGTTTCCATGGTGGCCGATTTTATGGACGGACGCATCGCGCGTGCGCTTCACACCACGGGGCCTTTGGGCGTCGAGTTGGATTCGATGTGCGATGATATTTCTTTCGGTATTGCGCCGGGTGCGCTGCTCTATGCGGCCGATCTTCGCGAGCTCGGGCTCGTCGGCATGATTGCCTGCGCGCTGCTCGCCGTATCCTGCGCATTCCGCCTCGCGCGTTTCAATGTGAAAAGCGATGAAGTGCACGGCTATTTCGAAGGGCTGCCCTGCCCGATGACCGGCATGATTACCGCGGGATATATTCTCTCCGGTGTGAAACTGTGGCCGATCGTCACGCTGCTTCTCGTCTTTCTTGTCGCGTACCTCATGGTGAGCGAAATTCATTATCCGACCAATAAAGGCGCATCCGCCGATCAGCTTCACATCGAAGCACTGGGCGTCGCGCTCCTCGTTTTGATTCTTCCCACCTTCTTCCATTGGCCCGTCTGGTTCGCCGCGCTCTGCCTGGCATTCATTGTATTCGGGATATTGAATACGTACATGAATTACCGCAAAATGGAGCGTCGCAAGAGAAGAAAAGCCCTCCGCCGCCGCAGAGAAGAGGCCGAGAGTGAAGACGACTATACGGAAATTTGATAAATCGGCAATCAGCAATCAGCAATTCAGGTGTTGCCTACGGCGATGATTTTCGTAAAAGTGCATAGTGCAAAGTGCAAAGTGCAAAGTGCAAAGTGCAAAGTGCAAAGTGCAAAGTGC
>CAVJQK010000183.1:0-3245 GCA_963651795.1 Erysipelotrichaceae bacterium
GATAATGGCGCGTTTCAGTAATCCCAGAATAGTTTTGTAATTTTCGGCGTTGACTACCGCATGCTGTATGTCGTATGTCATATCTCTGTTTTCGGCAGGAAAAAAATACTGTTTCTCATGTTGTCTGTATGGTAAAATACAGGGGAATATGAGAAATGTTTTTTTGCGGAAACGGAATTTTGTTGTGGGAGAATGAAATGAAAATCAGTATGATCGGCGCGGGAAGTTGGGGGACGGCGATGGTGCGTCTTCTGGCGGCGCGAAACGATAATGTGTGGCTGTATGCCCGCAATCCGGAAACGGCGCGGCGCATGGCGGATGTGCGCGAGAATGAAGCGTATCTGCCGGGCGTGAAAATTCCGGAGAGTGTGCATATCACGAGCGATTTGGAGGAAGCGGCCGCGGGCGCCGAGTGCGTGATTTTGTGCACGCCGGCCGGTGCCGCGGAAAAGACGGCGGAAAGTATCGCGCCGTTTTTGATGCCGGGCGTCACGGTGGCGTCGGCGTCGAAGGGTCTCGCCAATGATGCCGGGCAGCGCATCACGGAAGTCATCGGCGAAAAATTGGTGGCGAAAACAAATCGCATCGTCGTCATTTCCGGGCCGAATCATGCCGAAGAAGTCGGGCGCGGTCTCCCGGCTGCGACGGTCGCTGCGGGAACGGAACCGGAAGCGGTCGCGCTCATTCAGGATATTTTCATGGGGCCGGTGTTCCGCGTGTATCGGAGCGATGATATCGTCGGCGTGGAATACGGCGGCTGCCTCAAAAATATTATCGCCATTGCGAGCGGTATGCTGGACGGCCTCGGCTATGGGGACAACAGCCGCGCCGCATTGATGACGAGAGGGCTCGCGGAAATGACGCGTTTCGGCAGACATTACGGCGCGAAAATGAGTACATTTTTCGGACTTTCGGGCATGGGAGATTTAGTCGTCACCTGCATCAGTGAGCACAGCCGCAATCGCGCGGCCGGTATCGCGCTCACGCAAGGGAAAAACGTTTCCGAAATCACGGGCGGGACGAAAATGGTCGTGGAAGGCATCCGCACGACGAAAATCGTCCACGATATTGCGGAAAAAGAAGGCATCAGCATGCCGGTCACCAATGAAGTCTATCACGTCATTCTCGGCGAATATTCCCCGAAAGATGCCATCGTCCACCTCATGAACCGCGCGAAAAAAGCGGAAACGGAAGAGCACCTCCCCGGCAGCGATCTGAATTTGTGAAACATAGGTATGCTCTGCTTCGTGCAACATTTGTGCGACGGCTGGGAGCCGGGAGCTTTAGAGGTGCGCTGCGCGGCATTTTTGTAATCGCTCGCAAAGCTCGCTCGCCGGCGGAGCCGGCATAAGACATATTCGTCGCGAAGCGACACCTGCAGCGCATCAACGCATCAACGCATCCGCGCATCAACGTTTCTATAAAAATGTTTCATCTGAAATTGTAGAAATGCCAATTTATGGTATAATGTACAGGTAGAAATTATGGTCAGAATTATCGGCGGTACGGCCAAGGGAACTTTGCTCAAAGCACCCGCGGGGCGCAGCACGCGGCCGACACTGGCGCGCACGCGCGAAAGCATTTTCAATGTGCTCGCTAATATCGGACTTTTGGAAACGCGCGTCCTCGACATTTTCGCCGGTACCGGCGCCATGGGGCTCGAAGCCTTATCGCGCGGCGCGGCGAGCGCGACACTCATCGACAAATCGACGGCAAGACTTCTGCGGGAAAACGCGGCGAAATGCCGTTTCCAAGATCGCACGGACATTCTCGGAGGCGATGTCGAATCCGCACTCCTCGCCCTACGCGGTCGCGAATATGATTATATATTCATGGACCCGCCCTATCGGAAAGGATACATCGAAAAAATCCTCTCCCTCGTCATCCGCGAAGCGCTTTGCGCCGACGGAGCCGTCATCATCATTGAGCATGACCCGGCGGAAACGATCGACATTTCCGCATACGGCACATGTCTTTCTTTGGGGAAACAAAAGCGCATGGGTCCGGCCGTTTTGACCTATCTCCACTATGCAAAAACCGGAAGGTGAATCCATGAAAATTGCAGTTTGTCCCGGAAGTTTCGATCCCGTAACCTACGGGCATCTCAATATTATCGAAAGAAGTGCGGCCTTGGTCGATAAGCTCATCGTCGCCGTTTTCGTGAACCCGAATAAAAAATGCATGTTCACCATGGCGGAACGCCTGGACATGCTTCGCGAAGTCACGAAAGAGTATCCCAATGTCGAAGTCGATGCGTTCGAAGGCCTTTTGAACGAATATGCGCAGCAGAAAAATTGCCGCCTTCTCATTCGCGGCCTGCGCGCCTTCAGCGATTTCGAGTACGAATTCCAAAGAGCGCTCCTTTTGAAACAGGTCGCGCCCCAATTGGAAACGGCCTTCTTCATGACCGAAGGCAAATATTCTTATTTATCTTCCACCGGCGTGCGTGAGCTGGCCTGCTTCGGCGGCGATCTCGGCAATCTGGTGCCGCCCTATGTCGAACAAGTTATCCGGAAAAAGTTTCCATTCAAAAAAAGTGAGGCGTAACCATGGACACAAAGAAATTACTCGCAGAGCTTGAAAGCGTCGTGAAAAACGCATCGGACGTACCGTTCACGAATAAGAAAATGATTGAAAAGGATGAAATCATCCGCATCATCGATGCCATCAATCAATCGCTCCCCAATGAGCTCGACAACGCCAAACGCGTCGTGGCCGATAAGGAAAGAATTCTTCTCGAAGCGGAGAAAAAGGCCGACGACACCATTGCGCAGGCGAAGGATTACATCGCGCGCATCACGGATGAAAACGAATTGGTGAAACAGGCACAGGAACGCGCCAATCAGATCATCACGTCGGCGAATCAGTCCGCCGAAGATTTGCAGACGCGCTCGGTCACCTATGCGAGCGATGTGCTGAAATATGTGGAAACGAATATGGAAGATATGCTGGAAACGCTCAAGAAGAATCGCCAGAGTCTGATTGACGCGAATGCAAATCGGCCGAAAGAATAAGAAACAGTTGCAGATAAGAGAGCTGCGGACATTACGTCTGCGGCTCTTTTTGTTGGGAAAGAGGGAAGGGGAAAGGGAAAAGAGTTGAGCGGCTTTTCTGCAGCATTTGTGCCCGAGACATGAGACGGTCAGACTGTGAGACTGTGAGACTTTAATTTGTGTCGCTTCGCGACAATTCCTGTTTTAACTATGCACTATGCACTATGCACTATGCACTTTGCACTTTATTTC
>CAVJQK010000184.1:0-3219 GCA_963651795.1 Erysipelotrichaceae bacterium
TACATGTTCCGCGATGCCGGGGCAGCCCGTGGCACTTTCCGCCGATGACGGAGCGGGACATTGCGTCTCCGTTTCTTCGGAATTTTCGGCGGAAGCGGCGCGCGAGCGGGTGACGGGGGAAGACGAAATCGCGGGTCTTCTTTCGCGTCTCGGAAATACGATTTATACGTTCGGCGGCGCCGCGATTCGAAATGACGGCTGTATGGTGCCGAAAAGTGTTGTGAATCATTTGCGGCAGGACGTGTGCGAAAAAATGTCGCGCCTTCGTATCGACGAATTCGAAAAATCACGCGGATCGAATGCGCCGACTCTTTCGCCGGTTGCACGGAGAAGGATTGAGGAAACGGGGGCGCCGCGGCTTTTTGTGCGGACGGATGATGAAAAGCAGGCGCTGGAAGCGATGGCCGAAGGGGCCGGCGTCATTTTCGGCGGCGAATCGTTTTCGCATCGGCCGATTCCCGTTTCCGCTTATCAAAAAGTATTGGAAACGGGTCGCGAAAAGGGTTTGCGCGTTATTTTTTCGATGCCGCGTGTCGTGCGGCAAATGAGAGAAGAAGCGGCGCGGACATTGTTTCTGACTTTGGGAAATCTTCTGCCCGATGCGATGGAAATTCGTTTTCCCGGGGCCATGCTTTGGGCGAAAGAATTACCGGAAACCGTCGGCATTACCGGCGAAGCTTCGCTTAATATTTTCAATGCGGAAGGATTATTTGAGGCGGCCGATTGGGGGCTTTCTTCCGTGTATGTATCACCCGAATGTACGCTTTCTCAAATTCGCCATATGGCGAAAGTGTCCCCGATTCCCGTCGGTGTCACCGTGTACGGGCGGCAGGAAATGATGATTTCCGAATATTGTGTCGTGAATGCCGTGCTCGGGAAGGGCCGCGATAAAATGCATTGCGAGGCGCCCTGCATGCGCGGACGGTATGCGCTTTCCGACGGCGGCGGACGGCTGTTCCCGATTCGGACGGATGAAGCCTGCCATATGCACATTTTGAACAGTGCCGTCACGGATATGCGACCGCAGACAGAAAAACTTTCCGGGGCGGGCATTTCCTATTTCGCGATTGATGTGAGAGGGACAAAGGAAGATGCGGGGGCGCTCGTGCGCTCATTTGCGCATGCGCTGGCCGGTGGGCATGAAGCGGGGCTTCCCGGTGCGACGCGTGGGCATTTTGCCAGAGGAGTGTTGTGATGAATACGGATGTATTGCAGATTTTGGAATTCACGGAAATACAAAAGCGCCTGGCCGCTCACGCGCCGTCTGCGCTTTCCAAAGAGCTCGCCCTTTCGTGGCGGCCTTCCGTCTATGCCGAAGTCATTGAACGTCTCCTTGCGGAAACGGATGAAGCGGTGCGCATCGGCGAGCGAGAAATCGCAACGCCTCTGGGAGAGACGCACGATCTTCGCGATATGCTTTCGAAAGCGGAAAAAGATGTCGTGCTCCTTCCGCCGGAATTTACGGATTTGGCCGCGACATTGGAAACGTACGAAAAGATGTCGCATTATTTCACAGGTGAGCGCACGGGGCTTTATCCCGTTCTCGCCGAGCTCGCGGGATTGATACATCCGGAAGAAACGCTGTTTTCGCGCATTCGCCGCGTCTTCGGAGATCACGGGGAAATTGCGGACAACGCGTCACCGAAATTGGCGCGCATTCGGCAGGAAAAAGCGAGCGCGAAAAGTCGGATACGCCGTGCGTTTGAGCAAATTTTGCAGGATAAGGATCAGGCCGGATTTTTCCGCGACGCCATCATTACGCAGCGGAGCGGCCGCTACGTCCTTCCCGTCAAAGCGGAATATCGCTATAAATTCAACGGTATTGTGCACGACCGCTCTTCCACGGGGCAGACGCTTTTCATGGAGCCGATGGCCTCTGTCGTTCTGAATAACGATTTAGCGGAACTGGAAGCGGCGGAAAAACAGGAAATCGCGGAAATTTTGCGACAGCTTACGAAAGATGTACAGAAGGAAACGAAAAATATTCGCGAGAGCATGAAACTTGCGACGCAAATCGAGCTCATTTTCGCGCGGGCGGCGCTTTCGGCCGAGATGCACGGCGTGCGTGCGCTTCCCGATGATAAAGGACGCGCCAAACTTATCGGTGCGCGTCATCCGCTGCTCGATCCGAAGACGGCCGTGCCGCTCACGCTTTCTTTGGGCGGCGATTATCGCCAGCTCATCATCACCGGCTCCAATGCGGGCGGGAAAACAATTGCGATGAAAACGCTGGGACTTTTGGCGCTTATGAATCAGGCCGGCCTTTTCATTCCGGCGGCCGAAGGTTCGCGCCTTCCCGTGTATCGGCACATTTACGCCGTCATCGGCGATGAGCAAAGCATCATGGATAATCTTTCCACTTTTTCCGGATACATCACGCAGCTCGCCGGTTTCATCGAAAAAGCGGGAAAGCATGATTTGGTGCTTTTGGATGAACTGGGAAGCGGGACAGATCCCATCGAAGGGGCGGCGCTTGCTGAATCCGTCACGGAATTTTTGGCGCGCCGCGGTATCCCCGCCATCATCACGTCCCATTTTTCCGAAATGAAGAAACTGGCCTATGAAACGGACGGCATCGAGAACGCTTTCGTCGAATTTGACGAAAAAACACTCGCGCCGACCTATCGCCTGATTACCGGCATGGCCGGAAACAGCAACGCATTCAATATTTGCCGCCGCTTCGGAATGACGGACGAAATTTTGACTCGCGCCGAAGCGCTGAAAGAAAAATCGCCGCTGAATGAAATGGAAACGCTCATGGCCGATCTCAATCGCGAATTGTCCGATGTGCAAAAAGAGCGCGATATGTTGGCGGAAAAAGTGAAAGAGGCGGAAACGCTCCGAAACGAACTCGCGGAAGCGGACAGTCTCATCAAAGAAAAAAAGCGCGCCATTTTCGAAAAAGCGCGCGAAGAAGCCGAAAATATGAAACGGGATATCCGTATTCAGGCCGAGACGATTATCAAAGAGCTCAAAAAAAAGGCGGCGGAAGCGGACAAAGAAAATTTGCCGAATGAATTCAATAAAGCCCGGAAACAAATCGAGGACATCGCTCTTCCGAAAAAAGACGGAGATCGGGCGCCCATCGTCTTTTCCGAGATGAAAGAGGGCGATTTCGTTTACGTCGATACGCTGCAAAGCGTCGGGTCCATCGAAAAAATCGCGGGACGGAAACTCACCGTGCAATGCGGAAATTTCCGTATCACCGTCACGCCCGAG
>CAVJQK010000185.1:0-1584 GCA_963651795.1 Erysipelotrichaceae bacterium
AATATCGGATTTAAGTATCATTTCTGATGCTGTGTGTTGCGAGAAAAGCAGTGAGACACATTTGTGGCTCGCTGCTTTTTTGTGTGGAAATGGGAAATGGGAAATGGGGAAATGGGAAATGGGAAATGGGGAAATGGGAAATGGGCGCGCTCGGCTTGGCATTTTATTTGTGCCGGAGACTGTCAGACTGTCAGACGGTCAGACGTGAGACCTAAATCGGTGCGCTGCGCGGCATTTTTTGTAATCGGCGCTTCGCACCTCGCCGGCTTCGCCGGCATAGAACAGAAATTGTCGCGAAGCGACACATGTTAAAGTCTCATGTCTTATGTCTGACTGTCTCGCGTCTCGATCTCCAATGTCGCACGAAGCTGCTCGCGCCCCTTTCCCCTTTCCTCTTTCCTCTTCCCGCTTCCTGCTTCCCTTTTTTCACATTGCAAAGCCGGTATATGCGGCATTTTTTAATCGGCGCTTCGCACCTCGCCGGCTTCGCCGGCATAGAACAGAAATTGTCGCGAAGCGACACATGTTAAAGTCTCATGTCTTATGTCTGACTGTCTCGCGTCTCGATCTCCAATGTCGCACGAAGCTGCGCGCGCCACTTTCCCCTTCCCGCTTCCCGCTTCCCTTTTTTCTCATTGCAAAGCCGGTATATGCGGCATTTTTTAATCGGCGCGGTGTGCCGGTTTCTAAATACTTGGTGGTATAATGAAAATGAGGTTGTATGATTTTTTTTATTTTTAAAAGGATGAAAGATATGATCGGAATGTCGGGGAGTCGGAAACATAAAATGTGGAAAGCGGCGGTGTCGGCCGCTTTGTGCTGCGGCTGGAGTATGGCGGGAAGCATTGCGGCGGATGCTGCCATGTACGTATATGATTTGGAATCTTTCGATTGGAACAGATCCACGGTAACTGTCGACAGGATTGTCAGGACGATTCCTTATATATTGGTATACAATGTCGCGCGGATGGATCCTTACAATGAACCCGAATCCGGGACGAAGTTGGTGAGAAATTATAATGTTTTTTGCTCGGGGCTTCCGATACTCTATTTGGAAGTGCGTTTTGAGGACGGAAAGAATACGTATTCGTTCCCGAGGAATAAGCAATACGTCACATATAATATTGATCTTCCGCGGAGCAGAGTCACGACGGGAAACGGAGCGAAAATCGAATTCAACAGAACGGATCAACTCCGCATTGCATCGACGATGATCAAGTCCAATACGAACAATAAAGTATATGCGTCATCCGATACCAATTATGCGTTGTATTATACGCTCGGTACTTCTTACGCTACGTATAAATTTGCCGATGAGGGGATTACGTGGACGCCGGACGCAAGTCTTATTACGGCGGACAGAAAAATTTCTTTGGATCGTTTCACCGTGGATTGGGACAGTTTGAAAATCAAAAATTTTGATGATGTGAAGAAAGACGAAAAAATTTCCCTGGTCAATCTTTCCGCTTTTACGGATGTTTTCAGTCTTGCGTATGATTTCGATAAAGCGACGTTTCAAAAAACGGCGACGGTGACGAATCGGGTCAATCTCACGAAGGCCGTTTCCGCAGATAAATCGATTGA
>CAVJQK010000185.1:1594-3198 GCA_963651795.1 Erysipelotrichaceae bacterium
GATTGATTTTCGGGTGTATCCCGGCGGTCAATCGGAGCTTTTGCTGACGGCGGCGAGCGATCCGAAATATTCCGCGGTCAATGTCGAATTGAATAAAATCGGCGCGGATTCCGATTCTTCGGATGCGTGGACGCCCGGAGGCACATTATACAGCATAAGCGATGCGTACGATTACGGCGACGTTTCCGTCAATTTCATTCAAAACGGAGGAATTGCCGGCGGCGCGCTCGGGGAATCGATGAAACCGGGGACATCGATGACGCTGCTGGATATTTCCGGGACGAATACCGATGCGATCACGACGCAAATAGACGGCGCGGAAACGAGCGATGAAACGATTCAAATGAATGCCGTCGATTTTACGGATGCGGCGGACGCGGGTATTACGGCCATGGGGAGCCACGCCGATACTCTCGCCGTAACAAAAGATGCTTCTCATTATCAAGCCGTGTATACGATCGGGCGGAAACTGATTTCTTCTTTCGGACAGGTGGCGGACGGTATCGATCTTTCGAAGGAAGCGGGCGGTTTTGTCGCGGATAATACGTATGAAATGATCGGAAACAATGTGATCAATGTCGGCGACAGTGCGTGGACATGGCTGAATCGGGATAAAGTAGGGAATTTGACATTGATCGATGTCACGAATGCCGCGGGCGGCGGGACGCTTTCCGTGAAAAGCGATGAGGGAGCAGCTGCCGGAAATAAAGCGACGCTTGCCGGGGAAAGTTATGAGGGCAGTGCGGAAAACGGAGTCAAAATATCGGGGACGCAGCACGATCTTCTTTTCTCCGTGGATGAGACGGGGAAAAAGCTTTCCGTTTCCGGATTTTCTTTGCCGACCGCAGCGCTTGTCACGTTGGAAACCGTCGATCTTTCGAAGAATGCGGATACCTGCAACGCAATCGGCAGCGGGACGGTGAATGCGTCTCAAAATATATATTTCACCGGGAAAACGCTCGCCGATGTCGCGAACGGCGGGAATTATGTATTGCTCAAGGCGGCCGAGGGCTCGCAAAATACTTTTGGAAATTGGAATTTTGCTTTGGGAAAGACCGGGTCGAATTTTTACGTCGAGCAGGAAACCGGCATTACGGGCACTGTGAGTGCGGGTTTCGATACGGCGGACGGAAATATCAATGTGGCGACAAACGGCCTCACCGCGCTCACATTCGGTGAAAATATCGCGTGGGATACAAGTAAAACGGCTGTGACACTCGACGGCGGCAGACTGGAGACGATTGATTTCTCGCATATTTCCTTTACGGGGACGGACGGGAAGGAAAAGGGAACCATGCGCCTTTTGGATGCGCAAAAAATGATCCGAGACACGACGATTACGGCGCCCGCCGGTTGGGCATTGACGAAAGCGGATGGCACGACGACGTATACCGGAAATGTGCGCGAAGAAAAAGTGACGCAGGAAGGCGGCGTTTCCGGAGGAATTTCTTTATCCGTGAATCGCGTAGATGAAGTTGTCGCGACGAAAAACACAAACAATCAAAAATTCACATTGGATTACAAGGCGAACAATGCGTATGCGAAAACGTTTGCCATCGGAAACGGAATCAAATGGGTGAAAGACGGGACGGCAATTAAGCTCA
>CAVJQK010000186.1:0-3198 GCA_963651795.1 Erysipelotrichaceae bacterium
CCGAAGGCGCGCCATCCCGCGCAGCGGGATAATTTACGCTTTCAGCACTCCCACTTTTTCCAAAAGTCCGATATCAATCGGCGTATACGCTTCCGGATCTTTTCGAAGAAGATGCTGGCGCGCTTCTTCGTAGGGCGCAAAGGAGGCGAGCTCGCAGAGTTTCGTCGCGACTTTCGGCCGCACGCGAGGCGTCCCCTCATATTCGTTCACGACGAGAGTTTCCTCATAAATCTGATCTTTGTTTCCTCTGTTTTGCAAGAAAGTAAAGAAATAGGAAAGTTGCGGAATGTCTTCGTGGGACGTGTAGCAAACGGCACTGCGATAGAGGGGACCCTCGGCTTTCCCCTGAATGCCGTCCGTATACGGATTCACGACGGCAAAGAACAGATTCAATATCGTATCGATCGCGATTTTTTTCGGATTATAGGAAACGCGCACGCATTCGACGACGCCTTCGAAAGCGCCGTTTCCGGAAACGGATTCCGCCGTGCCGGCCGTCGTTTCCACAATGCCGGGAATGCGGGAAAAAACTTCCTGCAATCCGCACGCCGGTCCCCCCGCCAAATATAATTCTTTCGTGTACATGTCAGTTTCCTTTTGTTTCTTCGAGATGCCGCGCACTCGCCCGATCCATATCGAAAGCGCGAATGAGTTCGGAGACGGCTTGGCTGGGCGAGACGACGCCTGTCAAGACGGCGGCCTGTACGGCGGGCAGGCGTCCTTTGATGACGGGATCTTCGAAGAAAAGATTGTGTAAATGTTCGTCGATCATGGAATGCATCCAATCCAAGATCTGGCGCTGACGGCGATTTTGGAAAACGCCGGATTTTTGCGTGACTTTTTGGAATTGGCGCATGACGGCCCAAAGTTCGAGTAGGCCGGTTTTCTTGAGCGCAGAGCAGCGATAGGCATGCGTCGTCCAACCTTCGGTCGCCGGGCGGATGAATTCGGCCATGCGTTCGTATTCGCCTTGCGCGACTTTCGCGCGTTCCAAATTATCGCCGTCGGCTTTATTGACGACGATTGCATCGGCCAGTTCCATAATACCTTTTTTGATGCCCTGCAAATCGTCGCCCGCACCCGTCAAGACGACGAGCATGAAGAAATCGACCATGGAGCGCACCGTCGTTTCCGATTGCCCGACGCCGACGGTTTCCACCAAAATGACATCGCAGCCGGCCGCTTCGCAAAGGAGCATGGTCTCGCGGCTCTTTCTCGCGACGCCCCCCAGTGTCCCTTTCGACGGCGACGGACGAATGAAACAATTCGGTTCGCGAGAGAGATTTTGCATGCGCGTCTTATCGCCCAAAATAGAGCCGCCGGTAATAGAGCTTGTCGGATCGACGGCCAAGACCGCGACTTTATGGCCCTGGTTGCACAAAAGCTGCCCGAACGCTTCGATAAATGTACTTTTCCCGGCACCCGGCACGCCCGTGATGCCGATGCGAAGCGCCCCGCCCGTCCTGGGCAGCAGCCCCTGCAGCACGCGCTGCGCTTTTTCGAAATCGCGCGGCGCATTCGATTCGATGAGTGTGATGGCTTTCGAAAGCACGACGCGATCGCCTTTCGCGACGCCGTCGATGTACTCCTCGACCGTCAGTTTCTTCCGAAGCGGCACTTTTTTAAGCGGCGCATCGGGATATTCCTTCGCTCCCGTCACACTGTTGGCGGCGCTGTCGATTCCGCGCATGACCGTGCAGGCAAACGCCTCGTTTTTTTTCTCCGGCACCCAGCTGGGGCGAAGATCGTCATTGTCCGGCATGTGGTTTCCCTCCTTTATTCTTCGACCGATTCATTCAAAAGTTTCAAAAGAAACAAACTTCCTTCATCGATATCCGTCCCGGGTCCGAAAATCGCGACGGCTCCGGCACGGAACATGGTTTTATAATCGGATTCGGGGACGTTTCCGAAAAGAAACGCACAAATATCATCTCTGCCTTTTTCGGAAAGGGCCTGCATCATGGGCGGAAACGAAACCGCGCCGTCGGCGTTTGCCGCATAGAAACCGATGACATGGACGTCATTGTCCGATGCGTCCTGCGCCGCCCCTTCGGGCGTATCGCCGTCCGGCCCGACGTCGACGTCCCAGCCCATATCCGCAAAACGGGTGGCCAGGATTTTTTTGAGATGCGTCTCGTCGTCCGCATTGACGCCGGCCAAATACATGCGCGGCCGCCGTCCCTCCGCCGCTTCAAATCGATCGGCAAGTTTTCTTGCTTCATCTGCCTTTGTTTCCATAGTGACCTCCTTGAAAATACCGGTCATGATTCGTGCTATGCTTTTCTGCTGCATTTGAGGTAAATGCTATGGGCTTTGGGCCGTGAGCCGTGGGCTTTTTACTTGTGTCGCTTCGCGACGATTTTTTATAATCGGCGCTTCGCGCCTCGCCGGCAAAGCCGGCAAGCGAGCAACGCGAGCGATTAATAAAAATGCCGCGCAGCGTACCTCTTAAAGCTCATAGCCCATAGCTCATAGCTCATAGCCTCGGCACTTAAGTCGCACCGAGCCGAGCACTCCTATGTGCCTCCTCAAACAGATTGCCCGCTCTGCCGGGGGAGTCCAGCTGCCTGAACTCCCCACAGAACGTGTAATCACCAATCTGCAATCATCACCTTGCAATTACCAACAGAAATTATCTTCCTGAATTGCTAATTGCTCATTGCTAATTGCTAATTGATTTACGCTTCTTTCGCTTCTTCCTTCGCACGGTCAACCAGCATCTGCAAGAGTTTCACGCAGCATTTCGGGATGTTGGTGCCCGGTCCGAAGATGGCGACGGCACCGTGGTCGTAGAGGAATTCGTAATCCTGCGGCGGGATGACACCGCCGATGGCGACCAGAATATCGTCACGGCCGAGGGCTTTGAGGTTATCGACGATGGCCGGAAGGAGCGTCTTGTGACCGGCGGCCAAAGACGAGAAACCGACCATATGAACGTCGTTATCGACAGCATCCTGCGCCGCTTCCTCCGGAGTCTGGAAAAGGGGCCCCACGTCGACGTCCCAGCCCATATCCGCAAAGGAAGTCGCCAGGACTTTCTGACCGCGGTCGTGGCCGTCCTGCCCCATCTTCGCGAGGAAGATACGCGGACGACGGCCTTCGAGTTTTTCAAATTCATCGGCCAATTTCTTCGCCGCATCGAGTTCGGTCGTATCTTCGAATTCGCTGGAATATACGCCGGAAATCGTATGGATGACG
>CAVJQK010000187.1:0-3190 GCA_963651795.1 Erysipelotrichaceae bacterium
GACACCGCCCAGCGCAATCGCCGCCAGGAGCATCCCCGTCACCATCATATCGTTTTTGCGATTCGACGCATTCTGTTTCTTATTTTTCTTCGACATCGGATTACCCCTTGATTTCATCCAATTCACCGACACGCCCGCTTTCGATCATGCGGCGGATTTCATCGAGCTTACTCTTCGTTTCCTCCGACATCAGCGGGAATTCCGGCGCGATTTTATGCAGCGCGCGCTCCACGATTTGCGCCACGACAAAACGCGTATACCATTTATTATCCGCCGGTACGATATACCAGGGCGCCTCCTCCGTCGACGTCTTCTCGATGGCCTCGCCGTAAAATTTCTGATAATCGTCCCAATAGCGACGTTCCGTGATATCCGAAATATCAAATTTCCAATTTTTCTTCTTATTCAAAATACGTTCGGCAATGCGATCCAACTGCTCTCCCTTCGACACATGAAGGAAAATTTTCACCATGGGGAAACCGTTTTCCGCCAAATATTTTTCCCAATGCCGAATCTGTTGATAGCGCCGATCCCACACATCTTTATCGACCAAGTCCTGCGGGATTTTATCCTGCTCAAGCAGATTGTGCACGCGGGCCACGATGACATCTTCATAATGCGAGCGATTGAAAACGCCGATTTCCCCGCGGCGCGGCAGCGCTTTATTGATACGCCACATATAATCGTGATCCGTTTCCTCCGTATTCGGTTTCTTAAAGGAAACGACATTGATACCGCTCGGCGTCAAATTGGCAAAAACGCGGCGCACCGTGCTGTCTTTTCCCGCGGCATCCATCGCCTGCAGCACCACAATGAGCCCATAGCTGCTCTGCGCATACAGTTTTGCCTGGAGCAACGACAAATCCTCCAAAATTTGCGGAAAATACAGCGATTTCACTAAATCTTTATTGATTTCCACATCGCATTTCGTCGAAAATTCGGACAGTTTCACATCTTTCCCGGGTTTTACCCGATAGCGATCGATATCGATTTCTCCTGCCTTATCCATGTTTCTTTCCTCTTTTCTCCTTTGCCAAAAGGGATAATTTTTCTCTCGCTTCCTCTTTGGAAATCGTTTCCGGCGCTTTGTGTATGAGAAGTGCCAACAGTGCCCGAAGCTCATCAGCGGTTCCCGTGCCGCGGAAATAATTTTCTTTGTATCGATGAATCAGCACATCGCGCGCTTCCCGGTATTGCGCATAATCGCAGGAAATTTTCGTCCGCACATCTTCATACAATAAATGCGGCGCTTCCTTCAAAAGAAGCACGATTGTCTGCGTCGTCCGCTCATGCATTTTCATGCGGCACGTCTCGCAATACGGCTCCGTCTCCGGACAAAGTTTCCCGCAATTTTTACAGGGTGTGAAACCGGCGGCCGTTTCCGCTTTTCGCGTTTCCAACGATTTTTCCATGAAATTGCGAAACGTATCCCGCAGCGCATCGGATGTGACATAAGTTTCCGTAAATTGAGACACCCAATTTTTTTCCGCATCCGAGAGAGGCATCGAAACGGTCTTTTGCGCATCCGCCGTTTTTTTTCGAAGCGCATCAATGGGCGTTTCCGAAGAAACTTTTTCCCGCGCCGGTGCTGTCGCAATACGAAGCTCCGTGAAACGGCGCCCGTACGCATCGCTTTGTATCCGACGCAAAATCGTTTCGCGGTGCATGAGAAGCTCCTGCATCCAGACGGAATTTTGCGCATAAATCCAAAGTGTCTTCCCGTCCACCCGCGCAATATACGATTCTTTGGCGAGCGTGTCTCCGGCGAAATCCTTCCATTTTTGACGAAACAGCCAAAATTGAAATTCCTCGTTTCCGGACAATATATTTTTTTCCACGCTCTTCATACTTTCGGAAACGGGTCTCAGCCGACCATAGCGCCTCTTTCCGTCGCCGTACGTATTTTGTTTTTTCTTTTCGTAGGGTTTCAACATGAGCCCCCTTCCGCGCTGCGGTCGATTTGTATTTCCGTACCGCCCGGCCGCGTCTTTTTCGTCGTCGTGGCAATCGTCTGAATCCGAATTTCCTTCAATTTCGAAAACAGTGCATCCTGCCGCTCTTCGTCCAATTCACTTCCGATATCGTCCAAAAGTAAAATCGGGTATTCGCCCGTTTCCCTTTTAATGTATTCGATTTCCGCAAGTTTCATGGCAAGGACCGCCGTGCGCTGCTGCCCCTGAGACGAAAAATGCGCCATATCAAGCCCGCCGACCGTAAATTTCAAATCATCCCGATGCGGCCCGACGGATGTATGGCAGAATTTCCGATCTTCTTCCCGCAAAAGCGCCAATTTTTCCAAATACCAGCCCGTATCCGGAATTTCTTCGTCGCCGCGGGCCCGTAAATATTGAATTTGAAACGTTTCCCGCCCGCCCGAAAGCGCCGCGCCCGTTTCCTTTACAATTTCATTCATCCGCGCCACGGTTTCCGTACGTTTTTTCACAATGTACGCCGCGCCTCTTGCGATTTGCATATCCCACATATCGATATCGGGCACGGTCCCACGAAATTGCGCCTCGCGCAGAGCGGCATTTCGCTGCTGCACCGCACGTTGATACAAGAGCATTTCCTCATAATACCGGGGGCTCACCTGCGAAACTTCCAAATCGAGAAAACGCCTGCGATCCTGCGGCGCGCCTTTGATTAATTTCAATTCATCGGGCGTAAAAAGTACCGTCCGAAACGTCCCGACCAAATCTTTCCGCCGAATTTTCGTGTCATTTATGAAAAATTGCGCACTGTCCCGTGTCGTCAATTTCACTTTTAAGCTATGCCGAATATCCCGCAGCGAAAAATCGATGAGAATCGTCCCTTCCGTTTCCCCGAACGCAATCACATCATCGGATACCGAAGTACGAAACGATTTTCCGACGGATGCAAAATACACCGCTTCCAGAATATTCGTTTTTCCGCAACCGTTCGATCCCGAAAGTACCGTGAGTTCTTCATCCGGAATGATTATACGGTCTTTTTGATTACGAAACCCGATGAGACGCAAACTGTAAATTTTCATTTTTTTCGACCGTTTTCGGAAACAAAACCCGCTTCCTCCGTGATTTCATACGTTTCCTTATCAATGGTCAAGACATCACCGATATACAGTTTTTTGCGCTTTTCCGTGACTCGCTTTCCGCCGAGCAACACGCGATGCATTTCCAAAAAAGGCGCCGTTTCGCCCCCAGTGGAAATG
>CAVJQK010000188.1:0-3189 GCA_963651795.1 Erysipelotrichaceae bacterium
AATGAGACCTTCTTTTTTCAGCGCCTGATCGAGCTGAATCCAATCGGTATGAACGGTGATTTGTCTCATTGATGACCTCTCATCGGCGTCACGACATAGCGATACGCTTTATCTTTTTCCTGCTCGACCAGAAGCGGCCCGTTTTTCATCAAATTGAAAATGACGGTATCACCCTTCGAATGTTTCAAAATATCTTCGATATAGAAACAATTGAAGATGATGTGCAAATTATCTCCGTCCATCCGGCAGGGAATTACGATGCGCGACGAACCGATGGATTTATCTTCTTCGTAAATATCGAGCTGATTATTTTCAAAATTGAAATTGATGGTTTTATAACTCATATCGCGCGAAATCGGTGTGACCATGGAAACGGCGGAACGAATATCGGCCAGATTCATTTCCGCACGCAGCGCAAATTGCGTCGGAATGACACGTTTGTAATCCGGATATTCTCCGCTGATCAAATTGGACAGAAAATACGTATCGCCGAAAGAGAATGCGACATGCTGCTTTGCCCATGTGATTTCGACGAGTTCATCTTCTTCCTGGGAAAGAAGCCGCATGACTTCGCTCAATGCGGAAGCCGGCACAATGAGACGCCCCGGATACTCGGCCGGTATGGCAAGTTTCATTTCCTTCGTCGCAAGGCGATGCGTATTCGTCGCCGCCATGGCAAATGTATCATCTTTAATATCGAAAAGAACACCGGTGAAAAACGGTTTCTGCTTATCCGTCGCGGCCGCAAATTGGACGAGATTTGCCATATCGGCCAATGCTTCGGAATCGACGGTGCAGACATTTGTCTTATCCAATTCACTCATGACCGGGAATTCATCCGTCGTACGAATCGGAAAACGATACACGGCATTATCCGTTTTGAATGTGATGAAACCTTCTCCCGGTTTCTGTTCGCAAATGACATCGCCCGGCGGAAGCAATTTAATCATGGACGGCAATTGCGCGGATGCAATGACGACGTTTCCTCCTTCATGAATGACGCCCGGGCATTTCGTTTTGACGGCTACGGCGTAATCATTGGCTTGAAATTCGATGATATTGTCCGCGGCCGACAGCAAAATACCGTTATTCGTATTGGACGTGACTTTGTTCTGTGCGGCGCTCTGCACGATATTGAGGGCTTTCGCCAGCTCTTTTTGCGAGAAAATGATGTTCATGGGAAACTCCTTTGCTGTAACTGATGATGTAAATAAAGTAGAAGTAGTATCAGTAGTGGCTGTGGAAAAGTGAATAAGTCTGTGAAATATCCGTCGGAGCGTACTGTTTCCCTGTGAAAAACTTCGTGGAAAAATCGAAGGACTTATTCACAGTATTCACAGTTCGGGACGGAAATTTTGTTTCACACAGGGTATTCACAGGATATCCTCTTATTTATTCAATAATTCCTTGATATGTTGGATTGTCGAACGGAAATTCGGATCGGAATCGATGGCTTTCTGTACTTTTTCGCAGGCGTACATGATGGAGGTATGATCTTTTTTATGGAAAATATCTTTGAGCGCCGGATAGGATTCCTGCAATTCATTGCGGCAAAGATACATGGCGACCTGGCGCGGAATGACGATTTTTTTCGGTCGGCCGGCGCCCATGACTTTCGTTTTGGAAACGGAATAGTAATCGCAGACGGTATCGATGATGCGATCTACGGTGAGTTCGCGCGATGATTTGATGTACGGATTATTGGCGAGTGCTTCTTTGACCGTTTCTCCCGTGATGGGAAGTCCGTTCACTTTACAATGCATTTTGACGGTATTGTAAGCGCCTTCCAGTACGCGGATATTTTTATTGATGCGGCTGGCGATGTAATCGATGGCATCTTCCGACATGGAAAGAGAATCCCTCTCGGATTTGTTTTTCAAAATGGCACAGCAAATTTCATAATCCGGTTTTGAAATTTCCGCGACGAATCCGTTTGAGAAACGGGATTTCAGGCGATCTTCGAATCCTTTCAAATCTTCGGGCACGCGATCGCTCGTCATGATGATGTGTTTCTTATTTTCGAAAAGTTGATTGAATGTATTGAAAATTTCGATGGCGCTCGTGTCTTTATTGGAGAAAAATTGCACGTCGTCCAAAAGGAGGACATCGACGGTGCGGTATTTTTGACGGAAACTTTCCTGCGTGGATTTAGTGATGGCCGAAATGAGCTCATTCGTAAATCCTTCGCTCGTGATAAAAAGGGATTTGATGTCCGGCGCATGTTCGTGAATGTAATTGCGGATGGCGTGCAGCAGGTGTGTCTTGCCGAGACCGGACGGTCCGTAAATGAAAAGCGGATTGAGATTCATGCTGTAATCGTGATTGACGACGGAGCGTGCGACTTCCTGCGAGGCTTGGTAGGCAAAAAGATTACATTGCGCGGAAATGAAGGTATCGAAAGTCTGATCGTTGTATTTGACGGTTTCCGTTTCTTCCGTTTTTGCCGTCTCGGTCACGCTTGCTTTTCGGGTCGGCAGGACGTCGGCGATATTCGGCAACGTGATTTCTTCGACGGATTTCGGCTGCAGAGCGGTCAAATCGAGAGGCGATACGGCAGGGGGTGTCTCCGTCGTTTCCGATACGATATTCGGATGCTCGGATGAGGAAACGGAGGTGATGACGGAATTTTCCGTCTGCGCGGGCAGCGTTTCAATCACGATTTCCGGATTTTGTACACCCGAAAGGTCCTGCAAGAGATGTCTCAGCTGCAGGCCGTATACATTGCGAATCCAACCGGAGAGATACGGTTTGGAAACGGTGAGCGTCAGAATATTTCCCTGAAAGGAAACGGGAAATATTTGCTCGGAAAACATATTGTAATATTGGGGATCCTTATTTTTGACGTAATCGAGGACCTGTTCCCAAAGGATAAAAACGTCCATGCCCTGTCCTTTCCCTAAAATTGTGGATAACATTGCCGAAAAACGGCGAATTGTGTGTGAATTTCTGTGAATAAATATACAAACGAATAGAAAAAACACCGAAAATACGCAGGTTTTCGGCATTTTTCGTCTTTGTGAAAAAATCCGATGCCTTGTGGATAACTTAATTGTAGCAGAAAGAGACAAGGAGGGCAAATGGGTGCAATATAAGAGAAAATTATTTTTGTGCGACATTTCGAGAAGGGAATGCGGAGTCAAGTCCTAAATTGGGTGTAAATTCAAATTCCCTTTAAGTTTGGAATTAAAA
>CAVJQK010000189.1:0-3168 GCA_963651795.1 Erysipelotrichaceae bacterium
CGAATGCTTAGACCTCGTTTCCAAGATGTCCAAAATTCGGGGGCGAAAGAAAAGCAAATGTCTAAAAACCGGGTGGTCGCACTTTGAACGTGTCCTTGACAAAGGGGACAGTTCAAAGTGCGCGCGGCGCATCCTGACCTCATGCCTCATTCCCCATGCCTTTTACAATCGGTTTTTATGAAAAATGTATCGGAAAAATTGTCGGAGCCCTCGACAGATGTGATAGAATAGAGAACGTAACAAAAGGAAGAAAATGCATTGGTTTTCATAAAGAAGGACAGAATATGTACGAATATTTTTGTGCCGTCGTCGTCGGCATTGTGGAAGGGCTCACGGAATATTTGCCGGTTTCCTCCACGGGACATATGATCATCATCGGGCATATGCTCGGATTCGAAGGGCCGCTCGCGGATGTTTTCGATATTTTTATACAGCTGGGCGCGATTCTTTCCGTCGTCGTCGTGTATAAAAATAAATTTATAGCGATGCTGCCGCGGAAAAATTGGTTCTCCAATCGGGGCGCGTCGCCTTTCAATATCGCGGTCGCTATGTTCCCGGCCTGCCTCATGGGGCTCCTCTGCCATGGGCTCATTAAAAATTATCTTTTCGGACCTCTGACGGTCATCATCGGGCTTGTGGCCGGCGGCGTTTTCATGATTGTCGCCGAAAAAATGAAACGGAAATTCGTCGTGACGGATGTGGATAAAATTTCCGCGCGCAAAGCACTCCAGATCGGACTTTTCCAGTGCCTCTCGCTCTGGCCCGGATTTTCGAGAAGCGGCAGCACGATTGCCGGCGCCCTTTTCCTCGGCGTCTCTCGCAAAGCATCCGCGGATTTTTCCTTCATCATGGCTGTGCCGTTGATGTTCCTCGCGGTGACGTATGATTTGTTGAAATCCTGGAATTCGCTTTCCTTTTCCGATTTCGGCGTGCTCGCCGTCGGTTTCGTCACGTCTTTCATCGTTGCCTACATTTCCATTCTCTGGTTCCTGAAATTCCTCAACCGCTCCACGCTCTCGGGATTTGCGTACTACCGGTTTGTGTTCGCGGTGTTTTCGGCGTTTTACTTTTATATGTGAGCGAAGAGCGAAGAGGGAAGAGGAAAGAGGAAAAAGCGGATGTCGCCTTTCGGCGACATTTTTTTCCGCCTACGGCGGCGAGGCGCGCAGCGCCGATTACAACATAATATGCGCGGAGCGCATCCTGAAGCCCATGCCCCATCCCTCATGCCTCATGCCCGCCTTTTTTGCACAATTGGCGCTCACAAGGTATAATAAAGAATGTATACAATCAGAAAAGGAGGGACAGTATGGCGAAAGATTATTCCTTCGACGTCGTGTGTCGGACGGATTTGGCCGAGGCTGCGAATGCGGTGAATCAGGCGGCCAAGGAAATCGGCACGCGCTATGACTTCAAAGGCAGCAAGAGCCGCGTCGATTTGGCGGCGGACGTCATTACCGTTTTGGCCGACGACGAATTCAAATTGCGCCTCGTCAAAGAAATTTTGAACGGGAAACTCGTGAAACGCGGGATTTCGCTCAAAAATCTCGAAGAAGGCAAAAAAGAAGCGGCCGCGGGCGGTATGTGCCGTCAGCAGATCACGCTGAAAAACGGTATTTCTTCCGATTTGGCCAAAGATATCGTAAAGCGCGTGAAGGCCTCCGGCATCAAAGTGCAGGCGAAAATCAACGGCGACGAGCTTCGCGTTTCCGGAAAAGACAAGGATGATTTGCAGGCGACGATTCGTTTCCTGAAAGAGCAGGATTTGCCGGTCGAGCTGCAATTTACGAATTATCGGTGATGGATACGGATACACAAAAACCCATGAGAGAGGGTCATACGACGGGAGCGACGGCGACGGCCGCGATGAAAGCGGCTCTCCTCGCTCTGGCCGGGAAATTTCCGAAAGAAGTCACGGTACTTTCGCCGCAAAATCAGCCGATTACGGTGCCGATCGAATCGGCCCTGGCCGAGGAGGGCACGGGGACGGCGACGGCGCTCAAAGACGGCGGAGATGATTTGGATGTGACGCACGGGACGCCGATAGTCGTTTCGGTCCGGTACAGGGAAACAGCCGGACTGGAACTCAAAGCGGGAAAGGGCGTCGGCACGGTGACGAAACCGGGGCTGCAGGTCGCGGTCGGGAAACCGGCGATTAATCCGGGTCCGCAAATCATGATGCGCAAAGTGTACGATGAAATGGTGCCGAAAGATCGCGGTCTCACCGTCACGATTTCCGTCCCCGAAGGAGAAGAGCTTGCGAAGCAAACGCTGAATCCCGCAATGGGCGTCATCGGCGGCATTTCCATTATCGGCACGACGGGCATCGTAAAACCGATGAGCGAAGAGGCGTACAAGCGCTCGCTCGTCCCGCAGCTTTCCGTTATCAAAGCAAGCGGTGCGAAGACGGTCGTTTTGGTGCCGGGACGGATCGGCGAGCATGCGGCGGAAAATCTCGGAATTCCGAGAGACGTGATGGCGGAAACGTCCAATTTCATCGGTTTTATGATGGAAACGGCCGTTTCGATGGGCTTTTCACGCATTCTTCTCATCGGGCATATGGGGAAACTTCTCAAAGTGGCATCCGGCTCGTTTCATACGTACAATCGCGTGAGCGACGGGCGCATGGAAACGATGGCGGCGTGGGCGGCGGCCTGCGGCGCGAATCCTTCCGTAGTGAAGGAGCTTTTGGCGTGCACGACGACGGACGCCGGGACGGACATCATCCGCCGCGAGCATTTGGAAGCGATTTATCCGCTTATGGCCGCGCGCGCGGAGGAGCGGTGTCGGCGCTACATTTTCGATAGAGCCGAAGTCGGCGTGATTTTCGTGACCATGGAAGGAAACGTCGTCGCCGCCTCTCCCGCGGCGCGGAAACTTTCGGAGGAGGAAGCATGGCACATCGGTTAATCGTGGCGGGGATAGGCCCCGGAAGCCGTGAGTACATTTTGCCGCGCGCCCTTTCGGCGATTGAAAACGCGAAATATTTGGTCGGCGGGCGCCGCGCGCTCTCCGATTTTGCAAAAGAATCACAGGAAACGTATCCCATTACGGGAAAACTTTCCGATTTGGCCGATTGGATTTCCGAAAAAATCGAAACGGACGATGTCGTCGTCATGGTGAGCGGCGATCCCGGTTTCTACTCGCTGCTTCCCTGGTGTAAAGCGA
>CAVJQK010000190.1:0-3168 GCA_963651795.1 Erysipelotrichaceae bacterium
CCAAAGTGCATTTCGAATGCGTCTTGAGCCCGACGAGCCCGTAAATGACGTGCGCGCCCGCTTTTTCGAGACGCCGCGCCATCAAAATATTATTCGCCTCGTCAAAACGCGCCTTCACTTCCATCAAAACCGTCACCTGCTTACCGTTTTGCGCCGCATATTCCAGCGCCTGGATAATCGGCGACGAGGAGGAAACGCGGTAGAGCGTCTGCTTTATGGCCAAAACATCCGGATCTTTGGCCGCTTCCGAGACGAATTTCACGACGGAATCGGCAAAGGATTCATACGGCAAATGAATGAGCAAATCCTTCTCGCGGATCATGTCGAAAATATTTCCGTTTCCCAAATCGAGCTGACTTTTCGGCGTGTGCGGATGCGCTTCCTTATACCGCAGCCGGTCGCAGCCCTTGATGCCGCAGAAGGAAAAATACATCGTGAGATCCAGCGGCCCGTCGATGGCGTACATATCCTCTTTTTCGAGATTCGTCACCTGCGCCGTGAAACGAAGCAGGAAACGGCTCGCGCCCGCTTCGTATTCAAGCCGCACCGCCTCCCCTTTTTTCCGTTTCTTGAGCTGGCGCTCCACTTCGGCGACAAGGCTTCTCGCATCTTCCTCATCGAGCTCCAAATCCGCATCGCGCGTGATACGGAAGGCGCCCGTTTCCAGCAAATCGTACCCGACGAAGAAACGATGTCCGAAATGCCGAATCACATTTTCCAAAAGGACGAAATCGCGGCGTCCCGGCTGCGTTTCATCCTGCGGGAGCGCAATGATGCGCGGCAGGACGGACGGCACCGGCACAATCGCCGTTTTCACATCAATATCATCCTCATCGGCGTCCTCGTCCTTTTCGTTTTTCTCCAAAAGGACCGCCACATTGAGACTTTTCGAAGCCAGAAACGGAAAAGGATGCGAAGAATCGACGGCCATCGGCGTCACGACGGGGAAAATTTCCCGCTCAAAATACGCGTCCAACCACCGTTTCTGCTTTTCATTCGCTTCGTCGGGCGAAATGAAACGGAGCCCCTCTTTTTCGAGCGCCGCCGCCAGCTCCTTTCGATAACGATATTGCTTTTCGACCAATTTGTGCGTCTCTTCGGAAATGGCGGAAAGCTGCTCATCGGCCGTCATACCGGCATTGTCGCGGGCCTCGGCGTCACGCTCCTGCTGATGTTTCAATCCGGCCACGCGCACCATGAAAAATTCATCCAAATTCGAGCTCGTAATCGCCAGAAAATTCAATTTTTCCAGCAGCGGATTATTCGGATCGACCGCTTCCTCCAGCACGCGATTATTAAAAGCGAGCCATGACAATTCGCGATTCAAAATATAACGGGAATCCATAGTTCCTCTCCTATCTCCGACTCAAATCGGCTTCCATGCCGAATACATTACGGAAGAAATCTTTTTCTTTATCGAATACCCACGTTTCAAGCGCCGTATTTTCGTCGCTGTCGTAGCGAATGAGCAAATGTTCGTCTTTCACTTCGGCCGTCACATGTTTCATTTTCTGTTTCCGGGAAATATCCATCGCGCGGACGATGCGGAAAATGGCGATGAGCTTCATTGCGGTCATTTTCGCCGATTCGTCCAGCACCGCGAAAGGTTCGTCGTCGTCTGCGGGGACACGGCTGTGATCGTAATACACGATGCAGGCGACCATATCTTTTTCTTTATCGGAAAGACCGAAAATATCGATGCCGTTCACAATTTGGCAGGCCTGCGCGCTTCGTCCCAAAAGATTCACGTATTTGCCGACCTGGCACAGAATAATCGCCATGCGCAGCAGAAATTCGTCGCGTTCGCCCAAATCGTTGATGCCGCGGAAGGCGGAAATGACCGTCTTCGCAAAATTTTCCATCGCTTCGGCGTGCGCGGGCTCGTAATAATAGCGATCGGCAATAGAGCGCGTGAGCTCCAAATTTTGGTGGCGCATCTCGGAAAGCGCGGGATCGTTCGTGCGCTTGGCGCCGTAGAAAGCCGCCGCGGCTTCAATAAAAGTCGTCCCCATGAGAATGAGACGGGAAACGGAAACATGATCTGAAATTTCTTTGTAAATCAACATCGTCGGAAGGACGGCTTCCGCACTTTGCTCGTTTAACCCGTACTTTTTCATAAGAAGCGGCGGCGTCATGCGTGCCGTTTCCTCAAAGATTTTATAAAATTCCGAAGGCGTAATGTCCATCCCGTCGCCGGTGCCCATGTTTTTACCCATGAGCGTCGCCATCATGCGCGCTTCGTGCCCGCTCATGACAAGACAGCCGGGATTGTATTGCGCAAGCGATTCCCAGAGCGGAAGGAGCACCGTGTGGACGTATTCGGCCATCGCCAACGGAAAATCGACGGATTGGCGCTGATTCACGCGGAACGTTTCCAAAAGGCGCAGCGTCCCCGTGTGCACGTTTTGCTGGTATTTGAGCGCGCCCTCTTCCCAGAGCGTGAGCCCGAGACACCCGCTCGTCAAATCGACGTAGAGATAATTTTGAGGGCTCGCGCCGCGCGCTTCCTCCATCCGATGCACTTTGTATTGAATGGTGAAATGCTTGAAATAAATTTCCTGCGGCATGTCGATAATTTCCACGCGGAAACCGGTATTCACGTGAATCAAATCGAGAATGGCGCGGCGATTTTTGGCCTCACGGAACACGGCCGTCGCATAGACGCGGTACTCCGTCACGCGATAATCGGAAAGCAGCTGCTTTAAGCCCGACAGCATGTCGCACAGGCGGCGGATGGACGCGAAAGAAAGCCGTTTCTCCACAAACGCTTCTTCACCGAAAGAAATTTCCTTTCGCACTTCTTCCAGCACTTCGACTCGATTCATCCCGCCGTATTTCACGATGCGCATGGAAAGCGACATGGATCCGATATGGATGATGCCGTAAATCAAAGGTGTCATATGCGTTTTACCTCTCCTTTGTCCCACACGAAAAAATGTTTCCGAAAAATTTTTCTTTATATTCTATTTTATTATACTATTTTACTGTATGAATTCCCACAAATTTCTGTATGGGAAATGTAAAATTCAAAACGAATTTTCGGCAAGCAAAAACGGCGGCTCCGTTTCCGAAAGCTGCCGTTTTGTTTTTTTGAAACAGATGTCGATTTATGCTTACAGTCCCATGGCGAGGCGGCCGTAGATGACGAAGACGGTGACGCCGGCCGCG
>CAVJQK010000191.1:0-3162 GCA_963651795.1 Erysipelotrichaceae bacterium
TTTCTTATCTTTCTCGGCAGACGTGAATTTCCCTTTTTCCGTCGTCGATTCCGTATATTCTTTGACTTTGACGGCATCGCCCTTCCCGGCGGCCGTGATATCCGAGCCGGAAACCGTCGCAATCGTATCGCCCGAAATCGTATTCACGGCGACCGTCGCGCCGACGCCGACCGACGCCATACCGGACGCGGAGAGATTAAACCCACCGCCGTAATTTTTGAGCGAGCTCGTATTCGCCGCCGATACGACGACATTATTATCCGCGTGCACAGCCGCATTGACCACTTTGGCGTAGACATTATTCGCCAATTTATTGACCGCCACATTGGCTTCGGCATTCACGGCAACTTTGCTGCTTCCCGCGACACCCAAACCGACGCCGACATTGAGAACCTTACGTTCGCTCTTGGCTTTGACGGACGCATTTTTCACTTCCTGCGTACCGCCCTTTACCGTCGCGGAGGTATCGCCGGCAAGCGTCACCAAAGAAACGCCGGCCGCGCCGCCGAGCGCCACACTTCCGCCGGCGGAAATCGACATCGCCGCACCGCTTCCCGTGATATCTCCGGTACTTTCGGCCGTGACGGCAAATGTCGCATTTTTCGTCGCAGAACCACTGTCAATGGACGTACCGTCCGTTTCCGCTTTGCTGTCTTTATAGAGGCGCGAAATCGCAACGCTGCCCTGTCCGGAAATGCCGACGCCGTCGCCCGCTTTGACCGCGCCGCCCGCCGCAATGGTGAGAAGCGAATCATTATCTTTGGCGGAAACGGAAACCGCGGAACCCGCCAGCGTCGTCACATCGGATGCTTTCATCGCAGCCGTTACGGATTGATGCGCGGCATCCGAGCCGAGCTTATTGATGGCGACCGCGCCGCCCACGGAAACCGTTTTGTTTCCGGCGCCGATATTGCCCGCAATCGCTTTTTGTGTCGTTTTGCTTTCGGCGGAAACGGTAACCGATTTCGCTTTCGAAATCGTGTTTCCTTTATCGGTTTTATCGGTTTTACTGCTCTCGTCAATAAGAGCCTGCGTGCTGTTCGTGCCCGTGTTTCCGGCAAATGCACCGTCGAGATTCGCGCCCTTGCCGCCGAGAGCGACTTCCAGGCCGGCTCCCACCGCGTAGACTTTACTTGTATTATTTGCCGCGACATCCAGAACCAATCCGACAGTATCGGATTCGTGCGCCGAAATATTGCTGCCGAGAACTTTCGCGATTGTCGTGTTGCCGAGCGTATTCTGCGCCCAGCCCATACCGGCTGCCGCATACCCCTTCGAAATGCCGGCTTCTCCGGCCGCCGTAATAAGGAAGGATGTATTCGTCGCGGCCGCTTTTACATTGCCCGGCGTCAAATCGCCGCCTTCCGGCGTGACGCTGATTACCGTGATATTGCTGTCTTCAATCGTCGCTACCGTATTATTATTGATTTTGGAAAGCGCCACGGATCCGGCCGCTGCAATGCCTTTCGCGTCACCGGAATACGCGCTCCCGATGGCCGCATCGATCATGAGCGTATCAGTCGTACTCTGCGTGCTGACTTTATTCGCGATAATCGTGCTGCCGCGGATATTGGCCTTCAAATCATTTTGAATGCTCGCATAGGAAACTGCTGCCGCAGCCGTATAATTACTCTTCGCAGAAAGCGAGAAAGAGCCCGTCGTAATAAGATTGCCGCCGCTGATTAGTTTCTTTGCTAAATCGACATACTCCGCCGCTGTATAATCGACCTGCGAATCTTTATTAGTTTCGGCATTTTCACTCGTCGTCGGATCTCCATTTCCATCCTTTGCCAGATCTGTGTCCTGACCCACCGCTTCTTTTTCATCGGAAGCTCCCGTATCGAAGCCTTCCGCGGCGAGAAGTGCGAGCATTTCATTGCCCGTCTCATCCGGCACCACGCCGTCCTGCGCCAAATTGACGACTTCGGTCCCCGCCGCGTAAATCTTCGCATTTTCAATCGTCGCCGAAAGATTATTCTTTACGGTATTCACCGCGACGGCCGCATTGAGGCCCAGATACGCATCATCGCCGTCGGCAATTCCGATGGAAGCCGCACCGGCAATTTGCGTGAGATCGCTGTACGCACGGTTCGTTACCATAACCGGCACACTAAAATCCTCCGTGCCGTATTTCCCGCCGGAAATGAGCGCGGAAATATCATTATTGACTTTATTGATGACAACGGCCGCACCGGCGCCGACCGTCTGTTTCGTCTTCGCTTTGGAAAGACCGCCCGCAATTTGGATATCTTGATCGATTGCGGTATTCGTTACAATGCCGCCCGTCGTCACATTTTTCATTTCGGCCGCCACGCGATTATTCGCATAATTCACACTCGCCGATGCGACGGCGGTGAATCCTTTGCCCGCCTTTTTGCCCGTGCCGACGCTCATGCCCGTCGCCTGCTGCGTGCCGCTGTTCGTCGCCTTATTGGAAACGGACGTCATATTTTGAAGCGTCACGCTGTCCATCGTGGCTCTCGTCGTCTTCAGGACATCGTTTCCGGCCACGCCGCCCGCCAAAGTCGCGGCAAATTTCGACGTTTCCTCTTCTTTTCCTTCTTTGATAAGCGCCGTCGCGCCGCTGTCGGCCGTGATGCTGCTCGTATCCTTCGCCGTGACCGCCGCCGCAGCTGCGTCTCCGGCACCCGTCACCGTAATGCCGGACATTTCCGCAATCGCCGACGTCTTCACATCATTCCAGGAAACGGCACCCGCCGCCGCGATATTGACCGTCGAATTCGCTTTTTTCTGCGCATCCGTCTTTTCATCGCTCTGCGTATCGGCATTGCCGTCCGAATCCTTCGCAATTTCCGTATCCCCTTCGGACGGAGCCGACGGATCCTTCACGGTCGTTTCCTCTTTTTTGCCTTCACTACTGACGGAAAGTTTCGAGAGTTCGACCGCTTTTTCACTGCTGTCGCCGCCCTCCGACGTCTTTTCATCGCGGACTTTCAGCGCCGCGCCGCCCGCGCTGTCTTGGCTTTCCGTATCCTTCTTTTCGTCCGGTTTCTTTTCGTCGCCGCTCGTCACGCCGGCCACCGTACTGTTTTTAATCGTACTCGTATTCGTGGACGTGACATTAAAAGCCGTCGCCGAGAACGTCCCGGACGTCGGATTTTTCGCGCCGGAGAAATTATTGATTTTCGCTTCGGAAAGGAC
>CAVJQK010000192.1:0-3141 GCA_963651795.1 Erysipelotrichaceae bacterium
GCGGTCGACGGGGAGAATAAAACGAAGGGCGAGCTCTCGCGGGCGGAAACGAAACTCGTCGCGGCGGGTGCGGCGCCCGTTTCCGTCTTGGCCAGAAATTTGAGGTGCCCGGTCTACGTCATCGATGTGGGTCTGCAAAAAGATATGAGTGATACGCCGGGCGTGCTGGTGCAAAAAGTATGCCGCGGGACGCGAAAGGAAGGCGGCGCGATGACGCGGGAAGCGGCGGCCGAAGCGGTCTCGCTCGGTATGTCCGTCGCGAATACACTCGCGCAAAGCGGCGTCCGCGCGGTGGGTCTCGGAAATATCGGGGAGCGCGGCGTGCTGTCGGCGCTTTCCGTCACGTGCGCAATCATGAAAGAAGAATTGCAGGAAGCGTCCGCGCGCGGCGGTTTCCAAATTCGGCTGGCGGATATCGGAAACTTTGCCGAAGATCCCGTCGGCGTTTTGGCCGATGTGGGGTCGGCGGAAATCGCGGCACTTTTCGGTCTTGTCGTCGGGGCGGCGCGGCACGGAATGCTCATCGTTTTCGATAATGCGGTGACGGGTGCGGCGGCGCTTGCGGCGTGCGAAGTGTATCCGGAAATCAAAAATTATATGTTTCCGTCGGTCGCCTACGACGAGCCCGTGCACATGATGCAAATGCGGCGTCTGGGATTTTCCGCGTATTTGCATTATGATGTGACGGCGGCGCAGGGCGTGGGATCCGCGCTTGGGCTTTTGCTCTTCGATGCGGCGCTCGATATGCTCAATGTGATGAAAACTTTCGGCTCGGCGCATGTCGCCGTCGCCGAGGATGGGCCCGGAAAAGGGCGGCAAAGAGAGGATGTGCGGTCATGAAAGCCTTATTTATTCGTTGCTACGGAAAACTTTCGCCGGAAATGCTCGTGGGCGGGCTCATCGATATGGGCGTGCCGCCGGTCTTTTTGGATATGAAACGAAAAGAAGCGGGGCTTACGGCCGGTTTCATAGAAAAGGCAAACAGCAAAGCGCAATTTTCCGCGCATTATTTTCGCATTCCGGATGGGGAGCGCGAAGATCTTCTTTTGAAACAGGATGCGCTTTTGGCATATTGGAACGAAATGTGTGACGCGGGGGGCGCCGGTTTCAAGGAAACGGGATGGCGCGTCATTTCCGCGCTGTGCGCCGGGGCGTCGGCGGCGGTGGATGAAATTGACGGAAATATCGTGGATTTGCGCCGCGGCGGCGTGCGTGAAGAAGATGTCGAATCGCTGTACGCTTTTTTGTGCGGGCTTTCGTATTTGGAAATCGAATCCGTTTTCGTCGCGCCTTTCGAACTCGCGGGGGGAGACGGGGAAGCGGCACGTATGACGGAAAAAATTTTAACGCGCGCAGGTTCGACGGCGGGGAAACCGGTCCCGGCCGAAGGGATTACGCCTTTTGCGGCCGCAATGCTCGAATCTTTGGCGGAAGATTTTACGCCGATGGATGGACGATTCCTCGCCGATCGCACGGCGTACGGCACGGACAGCGCAGAATCGCCCGACGGAGATAATACGGTCGCGCTCTATCTCGGCTATTTCACGGAAAGCCGCGAATCCGTTTTCAATAAGACGGTGAAAATTTTCGGCACGCAGACGGAGAGTATATTCTAAGTGCAGAGTGCAAAGTGCATAGGATAGAAAGGCATGCGGCATGGAGCATGGGGCATGCGGTTCAGGATGCGCTGCGCGACGATTTCTGTTTCTAAAAAATTTTGGGAAATATGGGGAAAATGGCTTGACAAATTTCTTTCAAATGGTATAATTCCTTTGTTGCGATGTGCGGAAGTAGCTCAGTGGTAGAGCACAACCTTGCCAAGGTTGGGGTCGCGGGTTCGAGTCCCGTTTTCCGCTCCATTGTTTATAAGGCCCTCACGGGCTTTATATATATTCCTGAATAGCTCAGCTGGTAGAGCAATCGGCTGTTAACCGATCGGTCGTAGGTTCGAGTCCTACTTCAGGAGCCAAATAGGGGTATCGCCAAGCGGTAAGGCAACGGACTCTGACTCCGTCATGCGTAGGTTCGAATCCTACTACCCCTGCCATGATCCACTAGCTCAGTCGGTAGAGCACTTGACTTTTAATCAAGGTGTCCCGCGTTCGAGTCGCGGGTGGATCACCATACGGCCCGGTGGTGTAGTGGTCTAACATGCCGCCCTGTCACGGCGGAGATCGTCAGTTCAAATCTGATCCGGGTCGCCACTTTCTTTTGCCTCGGTAGCTCAGTTGGTAGAGCAATGGACTGAAAATCCATGTGTCAACGGTTCGATTCCGTTCTGAGGCACCATTCCTGCGGCTGTGGCGGAATGGCAGACGCGCTACTTTGAGGGGGTAGTGATCTTTCGATCGTGTGAGTTCAAGTCTCACCAGCCGCACCATTCTTTTTTACTCAAATCCCTCGGCAACACCCAATATGCGGTCGTGGCGGAACTGGCAGACGCGCTATCTTCAGGCGGTAGTGGAGTAATCCGTGAGAGTTCAAATCTCTCCGACCGCACCAGTTCAAAAAAGCTCATCCTTATGGATGAGCTTTTTTCATGTGTAATTTGCAAGTTAGTAATCAGTATTCAGTGGGTCGGTGGTCAGGGACAAGGGTTACAATCGCTAACATCAGGCTTACTTTCTTAACTCCTGGCAACTGGCTGCCGGCCGGTTGGAGGAAAAAAGGACGAGAAAATGAGAATCTGAGAAGAATAAACTTTCATTATCTCTGACTCTCATCGGCTCGTACACTCTTAATGCGTCATTTCGAGCGTATGCGAGAAATCTTAACACAATAGCGGGCAAGGGGAGAATGGGAAAGCAGGTAAAATATTGAGCCACGAAGCCTAAAAGGGATGAATTAATCAGCATTTCCTTATCGCTTTCCTAAAATAAAAAGCCGGAAGCCTGTTTTCCATTCCTGCCTTAACCGCTACAGCTGTAAGATTTCTCGCTGCGCTTGAAATGACAATGTGATGATTCTTTTAATCTGCGGCGCTTTTTAATTTATGCGCCGCACCACACCTTGAACCGGAGACCTTTTGACATAATCGGCTTTCATGACGGATCAATGGACGCAACCCGTAGTCCACCCTCGAATCCCCTAAGTGTAAAATTTTTCTCGGTAAGTAAAAATTATTGAAAATTGGACAAGAAA
>CAVJQK010000193.1:0-3095 GCA_963651795.1 Erysipelotrichaceae bacterium
CATGCGACCCGTGTGCGTCATTGCCATCCCGTTTCGCGCCACCCTCGTCGGGAAGACGCAATCGAACATATCGACGCCCCGCGCCACACCTTCGACGAGGCAATCCGGCGTGCCGACGCCCATCAGATACCGCGCTTTATCCTTCGGCAGCCACGCCGTCGTTTCCTCTAAGATTTCATACATCAGCTCATGCGGCTCCCCGACAGAAAGCCCGCCGATTGCAAGGCCGTCGAAAGGAAGAGAGGAAATATCCCGCGCACTCTGCTTTCGCAAATCCTTGTACATCCCGCCCTGCACAATGCCGAACATTCCGCGATCCTCACGCGTATGCGCCTTGATGCAACGCCGGGCCCAGCGCGTCGTCCGCTCCGTCGATTTTTTCGCGTAATCGTACTCCGCCGGATACGGAATGCACTCATCGAAAGCCATCGCGATATCGCTCCCGAGATCCTCCTGCGCCTTCGTCGCGACCTCCGGCGATAAAAATTGCATCGAACCGTCGATATGAGAGCGGAAATACACGCCCTCCTCCTTGATTTTCCGCATCGCGCCCAGAGAAAAGACCTGGAAACCGCCGCTGTCCGTCAAAATGCCGCCATCCCAATTCATAAAAGAATGGAGCCCGCCCGCCTCGGCAATGAGCGGCGTCCCCGGGCGCAGGAAAAGATGGTACGTGTTTCCCAAAATAAACTGCGCACCCATCTCATGTAATTCCTCGGGCGTCAGCGTCTTCACCGTCGCCTGCGTCCCCACCGGCATAAACATCGGCGTTTGAAACGTCCCGTGCGGCGTGTGCAAAAGCCCCGCGCGCGCCCCCGTTTCCGCATCCTCCGCCACAAGCTCATAACGAATGACCATAAAATCCCCCTTCGTGTTTCCGCATAGTATCATTTAATTTTACCCAAAAACACCCCCGCGGTCAAACGAAAGCCCCACCTGCCGCCGAAAGTTTCCTTTACATCCGCCTTGCCTTTCGTGTTACAATGAAAAATAATCGAAGATTAGAAATGAAAGAAATTTCTATATACAGTTTCTATATAGGAGGAAACCGTTTTGAAACTCTCGCGTCGCATTTCCGCCGTCGTCACCGCCCTCGCCCTCACCATGGGCCTTTCCGCATCGGCCAAAACCATACTTCTCGTCCCCCAAGACGATCGGCCCGTCAGCCTCGCCTACACAGCCGACACCGCCGAAAAAGCCGGATACACCGTCATCACACCGCCCGCCTACCTCCTCTCCGGGAAAAACTTCAAAGGCGATGCCGACCGCATCTGGGATTGGGTTTACGAAAAAATGGACACCGCCGACGCAGCCGTCCTCTCCACCGACACATTAATCTACGGCGGCCTCGTCGACTCCAGGAAACATAATGAAACCATGGAAACATTGCTCCGCCGCGTCGACAACATCCGCCGCCTCAAAAAATCCTACCCGAAGACACCCATCTACGCCTTCGGCACCATCATGCGCACCCCCTATGCCTCCTCCGGCGGCGTCGAACCCTACTACTACGCCACCCACGGCACAGCCATCTACCAAATTTCCGCCCTTCAAGACAAAATGAACGACGGCACCATCACCAAAGAAGAATCCGCCAGACTCCTCGCCCTGAAACTCTCCGTCCCCGTCGAATACCTGAACGACTGGTTCAAACGCCGCACCAAAAATACCGTCATCAATAAAAAGCTGATACAAGACACCAAAGACGGCATTTTCACCTATTTCATTTTAGGATTCGACGACAGCAGCAAAAATTCACAATCCGCCCTCGAGCACAAATTTCTGGACAAAGACGCCAAAAATATTTCCAAAAAGAAATACGGTTCCTTCCCCGGCGCCGATCAACTCGCCCTCCTCCTCATCGCACGCTACCACGTCGATGCGAACGGCCTCAAACCCGTCTTCTCCGCCATCTACCCCTTAGGCCGCGCAGAAGACACCGTCCCCAGCTACGAAAGCCAAGAAATCGGGAAAACCATCGAGCAGCACGTCACAGCCGTCGGCGGCGTCCTCAAAGACGACGAAAAACCGGACGTCCTCCTCGCCGTGAATACACCGCTTGCCAATACCAAAGAATCTGCGAACTTCACAAACTTCGGCATGGAGAAACAGAGCACCATAGAATTCGTCACCCAAGTGAAACGCGCCCAAATGCGCGGCATCCCCATCGCCTTCATCGACGTCTACTTCGCAAACGGATCCGACAACACATTAATGAAACTCATGAAACAAAACGACCTCCTCTACAGCGTCGCCGCCTACAACGGCTGGAACACCGCCAGCAACACCATCGGCTACTCCGTCGCCCAGGCCGTCCTCGCCCCCCAAATGTACGAAGAAGACCACAGAAACATGCTCCTCACCCAATACATCGACAACTGGGCCTACCAAGCAAATGTACGTAAAAACATCCTCCGCATGAGCGAAAGCTCCCTCCAAGGCGAAGGCACCCCGGCCAAACTCACCGAAGAAACCATCGCCGAAATCCAAGAATTCGCCAAAAAAGAACTCGGCCTCGACCCCGCCAAAATCAGCGCCTCCTACCCCTGGCAAAGATTCTTCGAAATCCAAGCCAAAGTCAGTAGCGACCCCAAATACCCCGTCTTCCAAACCCGCGCCGAAAAACAAAGAATAGCCGCCGAAAAAGCCAAGAAAGAAGCCGAAGAAAAAGCGAAAAAAGAAGCCGCCGAAAAGGCCAAACGAGAAGGCAAACCCGTGACGGAAGGGAACGAAACGAAGGAAACAAAAGAAACAAAATCCGCTGCCCCGCAACCGGCACCGACCGCGCAAACCTCGGAAACAAAATCCGAAGTCACGTGGGTGAAAGAATGAGCAAACGAAAAAAACGCCGCAAGGCGTTTTTTTATTGCAACTCACACCATCATCCCGGAACCGCACCCCGTCATTCTGAACTCCCACCCCGTCATTCTGAACTCGTTTCAGAATCCCCAAATCATCGATAATTGGGAATGAAGAAATGGAAAATGGGGAATGGGCGCGCCGGAGGCGCATATAAAATCGCGCGCAGCGCGCTCCGATTAAGCCTTCCTTTGAGGTGACCTTCCGGTGGACGGTCACCGGTGGCGCGTAGCGCC
>CAVJQK010000194.1:0-3094 GCA_963651795.1 Erysipelotrichaceae bacterium
CAGTGTAATATGCTGCCCCTGCTTCACGAACACATCCGGCGGAGCGCAATGCAAATCATTTCCCACCATATCAGACAAATTCAGCGTCCGGTTTTTGAGATACGGCAAATCCGCCTCATGCATATATACCTCGGCCTCCGGATGCTTTTCCCGCATAAAATTCAATCCCGCCATATGATCCACATGCGCATGCGTAAGGAAAATTTTCTTGACGGAAACGCCCAATTCCGTGACGGCCTTTTCGATGTATTCCGGCGTAAAACTGGGATCGATGATAATCGCATTCTGCGTCTTTTCATCCCAAACGATATATGTATTTGTCTGAAACGGTCCCAATACCATGTATGTGATTTTCATTTCCGCCTCCCTAAAAAAGCTCTGTAAAAACAATCCAAGCCTTTCAAGCCTTTCAAGCCTTTCAAGCCTTCAAAAACATTTTTCGCTGTCGAGCAAAATCGTGACCGGCCCGTCGTTTTCCAAAGCGACTCGCATGTGCGTACGGAATTTTCCCGTTTCCGTCTTTATCCCGGCCGCACGGCAAAGCTCCACGACTTTCAGGTACAAAGCGTCCGCGATATCGGGCGGCGCCGCTTCAAAGAAACTGGGACGTCTGCCTTTCCGGGCGTCCCCATAAAGCGTGAATTGCGAGACAATCATCAATTCTCCGCCTTTATCCTCTATCGATAAATTCAATTTATCATTTTCGTCTTCGAAAACGCGCAAATGCAAAATTTTATCCGCAATATACACCGCATCCGCTTCGGTGTCGCCTTTTTTCACACCCAAAAGTACGACGAAACCGGCACCGATGCGCCCCGTTTCCACGTCATCCGAAAATACCGTGCAATAATTACAGCGCTGTACCACAGCTCTCATAAAAAAACCTCCCGAAAAAATCTATCCGATTTACATGAAATTTCCGAATTTAATGTTTCCGCGACTGCATACGTTTGACCGAATGGACATCTTTGATACGGGCCAGCTTCGTCATGATATATTCGAGCTGCTCCAAATCTTTGATGCCGATGCCCAAATCCATAATGGCCTTTCCGCTCGTCTGCACTTTGACATTGGCGGCGGAAACGGAGAGTTTCATCCCGGCCAGCGTCGCCAAAATATCGGCCATAAGCCCCGTACGATCATCACTTTCGATGCGAATCGTCACCAAGAAGACATCGGCGGATTCTTCTTCCCATTCGACATCCACGAGACGCTCCGTATCGTCAAAATTCACCGCGTTGGGGCAATCGGCCCGATGCACGGACACCCCGCGTCCCCGCGTGACATATCCCACAATCGGATCGCCGGGTACCGGATTGCAGCATTTGGCCAAATGCACCACAAGTCCCGCTTCGCCTTTGACGAGAACGCCGTTTTGCGAGCGTTTCTTGACTTGCTGCATTTTTAAAGATTCCAATGCTTTGGCCGATTTGAGTTGCGTGACCGGTTTTGCCGCATTCGTATCTTTTTTGTATTGCTCGATTAATTTCAACACGACCGGTTTCGTCGAAAGCCCACCGTACCCGACCGATGCATACAAATCCTCCGCCGTCGTCGTATTGAAAGATTTCGCTATCGCTTCGAGCCGACCGTGAGAAATCAAATCCTTCCATTCGTAACCGAGACGCGCCGCCTCCTGCGGCAATTCCTGCTCCGCCCGGCGAATATTTTCCTCACGATTTTCCTTGCGGAGCCAACTCCGGATTTTCGCCTTCGTCTCCGTCGCACCGACCATATTGAGCCAATCGTAACTCGGTTTCCCCGCTTTGGATGTAATGATGGAAACAATATCCCCGTTCACCAATTTCGTATCAAGCGGCACGATTTTATTATTGACTTTGGCGCCGACGCAATGATTCCCGATTTCCGTATGCACACGATACGCAAAATCGACGGGCCCCGAACCTTTCGGCAAATTGATGACATCGCCCTGCGGCGTAAAGACATACACCTCATCGGAAAAGACATCGAGCTTCATCGCATTCATAAATTCTTTCGGGTTGGACGTATCCTGCCATTCCAAAAGACGACGAAGCCAGGAAATTTTCGCATCGAAATCTTTGCCGCCCGGCTTTTGTCCTTCTTTATACCGCCAATGCGCCGCGACCCCGTATTCGGAAATGTGGTGCATTTCCCAAGTACGAATCTGAATTTCGACCGGCTGCCCGCGCGTACCGATAACCGTCGTATGAAGAGATTGATACATATTCGGTTTCGGCACGGCAATATAATCCTTGAAACGATTCGGGAGCGGTTTCCAAAGAGAATGTGCCACGCCCAGCGCCGCATAACATTGCGGAATCGTATCCACGATGACACGCACCGCATACAAATCATAAATTTGCGATAAATCTTTATTATCGCGCTTCATTTTTTTGTAAATGGAATAGAAATGCTTGGGCCGACCCGTAATGGTCGCACGAATACCGGCTTCCTTTATTTTTTCGTCCAGCACGCGCATCGTATCATTGACGATTTCCTCGCGCGCGGTACGTTTCTCCTTCATCTGCCCGACCAGATCGGCATACGCTTCCGGTTCCAGAAAATGGAAACACAAATCCTCCAATTCCCATTTGATGTTGTAAATCCCGAGACGATGCGCAAGCGGCGCATAAATTTCCTGCGTTTCCTTCGCAATCCGAATCTGTTTTTCACGGCGGAATACCGAAAGCGTACGCATATTATGCAGGCGGTCCGCCAATTTAATCAGGACGACGCGGACATCCTTGGCCATGGCTAAAAACATTTTTCGGAAATTTTCCAGTTGTTGGTCTTCTTTGTCTTTGTAATGAAACTGCGACAGTTTCGTCACGCCGTCCACCAGCTGCGCCACATCATCGCCGAATTGATCCCGAATATCGTCCAATGTATAATCCGTATCTTCCACCACATCATGAAGAAGTGCGGCGCAAATGCCTTCCTCATCCATTTCCAGCTGTGCCAAAATAAAAGCCACTGACAGCGGATGGATGATATACGGTTCACCGGACTGCCTCGTCTGATGTTCATGCGCTTTGGCCGCCAGATGATAAGCTTTTTGAATCGTATCAATTTGCGTCTCGTCCTTCAGATATCCTTTGACGCAATGCAATAA
>CAVJQK010000195.1:0-3065 GCA_963651795.1 Erysipelotrichaceae bacterium
GTAATGAATATTGCAATTTCTCGGCAGCGGGGAAGACGGTCTATTTCGATTCCGTCACGAAAGATGTGAATGAAGTGACTGTCACCAAGGTCGATTATGCAAAGGAACTCAGAACCATCGATAATCTGGCGGCAACGGGCACCGTCAAACCCATCGAAGGCGTCATTTTGGATAATCTTGCGCTCAGTGAAGATGAAGGAATTAATTTTACGCTGGCCAAAGCGGGCGAAGGCGGAAATAATTTCAGCGGCTGGACAGTTCCCGAAGGGCTTAAGGAAATATACGTCAATCAGGAAACGGGCGTCGGCAGTGTGATTGATGCCACCTATAATACCGATGACGGAAATCTCAATGTCAAAATGAAAGATGTGAAATCAATTTCTTTCTACGAAGGCGTGAAGTGGAGAGACGGAATTATCATCGATCTGACCGGCACGGGACTCGATCTTAAGGGAAAAACAATCAATGCATCCGGCATTTCCTTTGATACCGAAAGTGTCAAGGATATCGTGAAAACCGACGGCGCTTATCAAATGGTTCTCATCAATACCGATGAAGATAATCACTTGAGTGACGCAACAATCATAAACAATAACAATATCGACATCACCATTGATGACACCGTGACTTTCAAAGGAAAGACAGAACTTTCGGCAGATAAAAAACAATTCATCGCGAGCATGGACAGAAAAACCGGAGAGGCCGCAGAAGAGACGCATCACAACGTCATGGCACAAAATGCCGCGATGAATGCCGTCGTAACCGGTGCCGTCCAGACGACCGATATGATTTCGACGACTCTTCATGATTTCAATATGGAAGAATTGGAAGGCGGCGCCACATTCGGCCACATCGGCGGTAGCAGCACGAATACCAAGACCGGAAGCCATGTCGCATCCAACATGTGGAACGTCGATGTCGGTGTAGCGGCGCGCAAAGAATACGCCAACGGCCGCGGCGAATATGCCATCTACTACGAAGGCGGAAACGGAAACTACACGACGCATGACGACGCCGCACCCATTCCGGAACAAACCGGCAAACTCAAATACCACGGCGCCGGCTTCCTCTTCCGCTATGAAGGCAAGAACAGCGTCTACGGAGAAGCCGGATTCCATGCCGGCCGCATCAAAAACGAAAGCGATGCACTAAGCCTTGACAACTCGGCGACTTACTACGGCTTCCATTTGGGCGTCGGGAAAATTCTAAACGTAAGCGATAAAAAATCCGTCGATATCTACGCCAAATTCTACCTGAATCGCACCGGTGGTATCGAATATAGAAAAGGAGACGCTGATATAGACCTGGATGCCGTCACCAGCAAACTCCTTCGCATCGGCGGTCGTTACAATCACAAGATGAATGACACCTACACCTTCTACACAGGAGCCGCCTTCGCCTATGAATTCGGCGGCAAAGCAGAAGGCGAAGTGACCCACGCCCTGGCCTCCGGCCCCTTAGACATCCGCCCGGCCTCGACTCGTGGCGCAAGCGGCTTCTTCGAACTCGGTTTCAAGAAAGAAGTGACGAAGACCGGTCCGTGGGAAATCGATCTCGGACTCAAAGGATACGTGGGACGCCAGAAAGGCATCGGCGCAAATATCGGTTTCAAATATCATTTCTGAAAGCCGTAAGATAACTGTGTTATAATATTTTTTATGGAACAGATACGGAAACAAATCGGGAAACGCGTGGCTTTTATCACGCTGGGCTGCAAAGTGAATCGCTACGACAGCGACGCGATGCGGAGTCTTTTTCTGGCGCGCGGATACACCGCGGTCGAGGAAGACGCGGACATTTATGTCATCAATACCTGCTCGGTGACGAGTATCGGCGATAAAAAATCGCGGCAGATGATTCGCCGCATTCGTCGCGAGCATCCGGACGCCCTCATTGCGGCGGCGGGTTGCTACGCGCAGCTTTCGCCCGAAGATGTGGCAAAAGCCGGCTGCGATGTCATTGTGGGAAACCAAAATCGCGCGCAAATCGTCGATTATATCGAAGCGGCGGAGCGGGGCACCGTTTCCTCACACGTCGTCGACATCATGCAAGTCAAAGAATTCGAAAATATGACCGTCACGGCCGAAGGTGAGGAAACGACACGCGCTTTCATCAAAGTGCAGGAAGGCTGCGACAATTATTGCACGTTTTGCATCATTCCCTATGCGCGCGGGCGGCTCAAATCGCGCCGGCCGGAAGACACCGTGCGGGAAGCGGCGCAACTCGCCGAAAAAGGATATCGCGAAATCGTATTGACGGGGATCCATCTCGGAAACTACGGCCGCGATTTGCACGACGGTACCACACTTTCCACGCTCGTCGAAGCCCTTCTGGACATCCCCGGCCTTTCGCGCATCCGCCTCGGATCCATCGAATCGGTGGAAGTCTCCGAAGAGCTCATCGCCGTCATGAATCGCGAGCCGCGCGTCTGCCGGCATCTCCATTTGCCGCTCCAATCCGGATCGGACACGGTGCTGCGCCGCATGAATCGCCATTATCGCCTCGCCGAATTCAAGCATCTCATCGAAGAACTTCGGCGCCGCATACCGGGCCTTGCCGTCACGACGGATCTCATCGTCGGTTTCCCGGGAGAGACGGAAGCGCTCTTTGAGGAAACTTTGGAAACGCTGCGCGAGCTCCGTTTCTCCGGCATTCACGTCTTCCCGTATTCGCAGCGCACGGGGACGCCGGCCGCGACCTATCCCGATCAAGTGCCGATGCATGTGAAAAAGGAACGCGTGCACCGCGTGGAAGAGCTGGAAAAGGAAATCGCAAAAGAATATCGCGAAAGTTTCCTCGGCAAAACGGTCCGCGTCCTCGCCGAAGAAGAGAAAAACGGCCGCTTCGAAGGCCTCTCGGACGAATACATTCGCGTCGAAATGGAAGGAGAAGCCGAGCGCGGAAAGCTCTATGAAGTACAGATTACGGAAGTTACAGAAGACGGTTTAATTGGGAAAATTAGCAATTAGCAATTAGCAATTAGCAATTAGCAATTAGCAATTAGCAATTCAGGATGCGCTCCGCGCATATCCTGTTTTAAAAGTGCAAAGTGCATAGTGCAAAGT
>CAVJQK010000196.1:0-3056 GCA_963651795.1 Erysipelotrichaceae bacterium
TCGGAAATGCTTCTTCCTTACGAAAATAGATCATTGAATTTGTCGGATATCGAAGAATTGACACAAAAGCTGAATCGGAAATTACAAGATAAAGGTTATGTGACAAGTGAGGTTGTAATTCCGGAGCAGAATATAGGAAACGGGACATTGCGGCTTCATTGCGTACCGGGAAAACTTCGGCATGTCGTGTATGCGGAAGGCAGTAAAGAACTTCCGTGGAGAAATGCCTTTCCGATTCGAGAAGGCGATCTTTTGAATGTTCGTATGTTGGAAGAAGGATTGGAAAATATGAAACGGGTACCATCCCTCGATGTTTCCATGAAAATTCTTCCGACCGGTACACCTGAATTTTCGGATTTGGAGCTTACCATCCGAAATGGGAAACAAGTGAACGGTCGTCTTTCTTTTGATAATTCGGGAGTCAAAGAAACAGGTAAAAATCAAGTGACGTTGGCGCTGGGATTTGACAGGGTTTTCAACGCAAATGATGTACTTACCCTTTCCGGCACATTGGATTCCGAAGGAAGTTGGAGTACGAAAGGGACACGCAGCCAAAGTTTCACATATTCAATTCCTTACGGCAAAGACAGATTGACCGTCAGCCATCATATCAACAGATATAATCAGTTGGTTCCGTCCAATCCGTATTCTTTTACAAGTTCGGGGAAATCGGAAACCACGCGCGTGAGCATAGAGCATATGATTTCCCGCTCTCGGACGGAAAGAAAATCGATAGATATCACCGGGATCAAGCGCGATTCTCAATATTTCATCAATGACGTAGAAATTCCTGTGCAAGGTATGAATACATCGGCATTGGAAATCGGTTTCAATGACAGAATCTATTGCGGGAAAAATACATTGTATCTTCGTGCCGCATACAAAAAAGGCACCGGTTGGTTTGGAGCGCAAAAAGAAAATGAATATCCGGGGACGCCGAAGACAAGATACCAAATGTGGCTTCTGGATATTGACTGGCAACAACCGTTCACTATGGGGAATCGTCCGGCGTCTTTCTCCGCTTCTTTCCATGGACAATGGAACATCGGCGGAGATCGGCTTTACGGTGTGGATATGATGAGCATCGGAAATCGGTATACCGTGAGAGGATTTGACGGAGAAACTACATTAATGGGAGAGAGCGGCTGGTATCTCAGAAATGAGCTGGCCGGTACTATTCCGGATTTACATAGCGAAGTCTATTTCGGACTTGACATCGGAACCGTGTACGGCTCCGGCACGGAGACCTTGAATGGGCGGACACTTGCCGGAGCCGCTGTCGGGATGCGAGGCACATTCTCTTCGGGTGTTTCTTATGATATCTTTATCAGCCGGGCATTGTACAAACCGGAAGGATATCACACATGTCGATGGCCGGTTGGATTCGCGGTTACATACAGATTTTAAAGTCGGGAAATAAAAATTCGGAAACAAATAAAGGAAGCGTTACATAAGATGAAAAATATGAAAAGAAATCACGGAAATACATTAAACGCAAAAATCATAAGCCTTCTTTTGGCGGGCGTTTTCCTGTCAAATCCATTTGCCTTAGCCGAAGCACCGATTTTGCCGGATACCAAAGCATCGGGGAATCATCAACCGTTGGTACAGGAAACGGCGAACGGGATTCCTCTGGTTAATATTGCGGCACCTTCCGCCGGCGGCGTATCTCGTAATGATTACGAACGCTTTAACGTGCCCGAAAGAGGCGCCGTTTTGAATAATTCCTACACCTTATCGCAGACACAGCTTGCCGGTTATGTACAAGGCAATGCGAATATGGCACAGGGTTCGGCGAAAATTATCGTGAACCAAGTTACGAGCACCAATCCCACCGCGATGAACGGTTTCCTTGAAGTGGCGGGAAATAAAGCGGATGTTATCATTGCCAATCCAAACGGCATTACCGTGAACGGCGGCGGATTCATCAATACCGCTCGCGCCATATTGACCACCGGCACGCCGGAATATGACAGTAAGGAAAGATTAAAAGACCTTCGCATAGAAAATGACGCGACCATTCTCATTACCGGAAACGGTCTCAACGGCAAAGATGCGGATACATTGGAACTTTATACGAGAGCCGCGGAAATTCAAGCCGCCATATGGGGGAATACGGTAAAAATCACGACCGGTGCCAATGTGATAAATGCCGATACGGGGGAAGCAACGGCTATTGAAGGCAAAGGAAAGAAACCGGAGATTGCCATCGACGTGAAAGAATTGGGCGGTATGTATGCGGGACGTATTTTTATCATCGGAAACGAAAAAGGACTCCCGATAGACATTAAAGGCGCCATCGAAAGTCGGAATTTAATGTTGGATAATCAAGGAAATCTGTACCATGCGGGGACGACCCACAGCACGGAAGACATGAGCATTCATGCGAAAGATATTCAAAACACGGGGATTATGGCGGCTTCCGGAAATACGGAAATTCACGCGGAAGGAAAGCTCACCAATACGGATACCATCGGCAGTGAAGGAAACATGAATATCACAGCCGATCAAGTGAAGAATACCGAGACTATTGCCGCCGAAAAGGATTTGACCGTCACCGTCTCCGGACAAGATGAAAAGGCGCTGGATAACGAATCGGCCGAAATTCTTGCAAACGGAAACGTTACCATTCAATCCGCTCATACGAATAATACAGACGGAAATATCGCATCCGGCGGGAATCTTTCCGTTTCCGGAAAAACATTGAATAATACCGATGGAAAAGTAACGGCTTACGGCAATGCCGAAGTTTCCGTATCGGGCGCATTGAATAATATCCAAGGACAAATTGCCGCAAACGGAGATATTTCCGTTTCCTCCGATGTCGTGAAAAATACCCGCGGTGCCATTGTTGCGGGACAAAATGAAACAATTACGACAAAAGACATTCAGCTCGACGGGAAATTAGCTGCGGGAAATAATCTTTCCATCACGACCGAAAAAGATATTTCCAATGAAAGTGCGGAAGAAAATTACGGAATTACCCAGGCGGACGGAGATCTTACTCTTTCCGTCAAAGGCAATTTGACCAATGTCAAAAAATTAGAAGCTAAAGG
>CAVJQK010000197.1:0-3055 GCA_963651795.1 Erysipelotrichaceae bacterium
TTCGTCGGCACGGTGGATTTCAGTAAAGAGAAACGAAATTTCACCAATCTTTCCGCAAACGGCGGGACGATTGATTTGGCCGATGCGGAAATTCAAAATTTGACCGTGACCTGGGCCGATCTCGGCACAAATAATGTGCTGGCGACGGCTACGGGAAATACATTCGGTGACAATTGGACTTTTCAAAACGGAACCACTTTACTGTATTCCGATAATATCAATCCGGCGACCGGCGTCACGGGCGTTTTGAACGGAAAATACAATACTTCGGGCGGCAGTCTGAATCTCGGCATCGGCCTCGCGTCTTTGACATTCGACGAAAATCTTCCCTGGGCACCCGGCACGACCGCGCTCGACATTTCCGGAAAAACCGTCGATTTGTCCGATACCGAAGTCGACGCGACCGGCATTTCTTTCCGCATTTCCTCCGATATCGCGAATGCCGATAAAATGACTTTGCTCCGCACCGCTTCGTCGCAGAAACTAAATGACACAAACGTCCGTCACAACACGGCCGTTTCCTTTACCGTGGGCGATGTGATTCAAGCCGAAGGCAAAACGGAAACGGTGAAGGAGGGCGATTACACGGACGTCATCGTTTCCGTAGATCCAACGACCGCTTCCGCCGCCGGCGCGACGCACCACAGCGCGATGGCGGCTTCGGCGGGCGCGTCGGCCGTCGCTCATGCGGGCGTGACGTCTGCGGAAACGGCGGGCGCCGCTCTCTCCGTGTTCTCCGAAAATGACGCGGAAGGCGGTGTCATGACATTTGCGAAAATCGGCGGCAGCACGACGGAAACGGAGACGGGAAGCCACGTCAAATCCAATCTGTGGCATGCGAATCTCGGCATCGGCGCGCGCAAAGCGTTTCAAAACGGCGGAAACTTCGAATACGCGCTCTACTATGAAGGCGGACGCGGCAATTACACTTCCGTCGACAGCACGCTCACGCCGATGAGATCTTCCGGCGATCTCACGTACAACGGCGGCGGCCTCTTCCTTCGCTATGAATCGGCCGCGGCGGTCTACGGCGAAATCGGTTTCCGCGGCGGGCGCATCGGAAACGATTGCGAGACGATGGGCTTCGACGAATCGGCGAATTATTTCGGCTGGCATGCGGGCGCGGGGAAAATTTTCCGCGTTTCCGGAAACCGCTCCCTGGACGTCTACGGAAAATTCTTCATGACGCGCACGGGCAGCATGAATTACACCGGCACGGACGGCACGGATTATCACCTGGACGGCGTCACGAGCAAAGAACTCCGCCTCGGCGGGCGTTTCCATGTCCGGACGGGCGCGCGCGACAATTGGTACGCGGGCCTCGCGTATTCCTATGAATTCGGCGGAGAAGCGACGGGCCGCGTGGGACTCTACGGCGTCAATGCGGATATCCGCCCGGCCACGACGCGCGGCGGCACCGGCATCCTGGAGCTCGGCTACAAGCGCGAAGCGGGCCGGCAAAGTCCGTGGGAATTCGACATTTCCCTCAAAGGCTACGCCGGCCGCGAAGAAGGCTTCGGCGCCGACATCGGCATCAAATACATGTTCTGAGCCATTCCCCGATTCCGATTTTCCCCATTTCCCATTTCCCATTTTCATTAAAAAAGCAGCAAGGCAAATTGTCTCGCTGCTTTTTTGGTGAAAATTTTCAGAAACGATATTCCAGGCTGACGGCGCCCCACAATTCTCGGCTGTGGGCGCCTTTTTCATAGCGGGCTTCTCCGGAAATGTGCCAATCTCGGCCGAGCGCGATGTTTCCGTCCGCACCGATGAGGAAACGGGTTTTGTCTTGATAGGCTTCGCGCGAATAAGTATAACCGGGCTCTCCGACGTAATTAAATGTGAAATCGGGATCGAGGCCGGCGAAGACTTGGCGAAGGCCGGCGGTAAAGCCGAAGTTTCCGCGGTCTTTATGGCGGCGGAGTTCGACGCCGATTTCCGCTTCGCCGTAGAAATTATTTCTTTCATGCATTTCTTGGGAGAAGACGCCGGCGCCTTCTTCGGTGTATCCTTTATGCCGCGCAAAGGAAACGCGGATTTTTCCGTAGGGACTCGTGTGCCAAGCGGCATTCGTCCCGTGCTTCAAATCGTATTTGTATTCGTATCCGGCCTCGATAAGCCATGTGCGCGGTTTGCCTTCGGCGATAATGCTACCGATGCCGAGATTCCTCTCCGTTTTCCCGCGAACGTAGCCGACATCGACGAAGAATGTCCCGGTGGCGGGGCCTTTGCGACGGCCGCTGTAATAACCGATTCGCGTGTCGTAAAGTTCGGCACGATCCGAATTTTCAGACATAGTTTCGTCACTGTAGCTCACGAAAAATCCGTCAACGCGATTTTCCCCGACATTTCTGTCGTAACCGAAGATAATATCCGAGGAACCGAGCGTCGCCGCGTCCAAATCGCCCCAACTCTTCCCGGTTTTCACCCAGAGATCGTGCTCACCGGATTTTTCGGTATTGGGATTTCCGAGTGTTTCTTTCATGCGAGCGGAAATGCGATTTTCCACAATATTTTTCTGCTGCACGCGCCCGAATGCCAATGCCGCGGCATCGTTGCTTCCGATTTTCGTCAAAGCGTTTTTCGCGGCCGCCGGCGTCATATTTTCCAACATTTGTAATTCTTCCGGAAGATTGTCTTCGCTTTCGTATCGGCTGTCCATTTGGGAAACGGCATCAAAAGTTTCCTGCTGCAGCGCATCTTTTTCGCCCACATTGTCTCCGAAAAGCCGCGCGCCGACGATGATTCCGTTTTCATTCACGCCGGACGCAATGCGCATCGCACTTGTCGAAATTTCTTCCGCGTCGCCGATTTGGAGAGTTTCGTACGATTGCAGCACGACGCCGTTCTCTCCCTGCGTCCCGCCGGCTTTCACGTCCGCCGCGAGCTTGGCCTTCCCGTACACTCGGATTGTGCCGGCCGTTTCCTCATCCGCCGCGCTCACCAAAGTGCTCCCCGACGTCGATTCCAAGTTTCCGATGACGATTACATTTTCCCCTTCGCCGTCCGTCCCGAATTTTCCGTAATTGTAGAGCGTCCCCGTCGTATCGTCCGT
>CAVJQK010000198.1:0-3046 GCA_963651795.1 Erysipelotrichaceae bacterium
CACTTTGCACTTTGCACTTTGCACTTTGCACTTTGCACTTTGCACTTTGCACTGAAAAAGCACTCTCATTTTCGAGAGTGCTTTTTTGCATTATTTGCGTTTCTTATTTCTGCAGCTTCTGGCCGACTTCGTTCGTCACGTCTACGCCGCCGTCGATGACCGCGACCTGATCGATGATGATATCGAGACCTTTTTCCGCGCGGACTTCCGCGATGGCTTTATGAATATCCTGGATGATCGGTCCGATGACGGACTGTTCTTTTTCCGCCAAAGATTTTTCGAGATCCGCCGCGATTTTCTGCTTTTCCGCATCCGTCTTGCCGGCGCTCTTGGAATCGAATTCCTGGCGGGCTTTCTGTGCCGCCGCATTCATATCGAGCTGCGCCTTTTCCATTTTCGGATGCGACTGCATCAAAAGATTTGTATTGACATAACCGACGCCGGCCGCCGAAGCGCCGAATACGCCGCCGAGTGCAAGCATGCCGCAAAGAGCCGCCGCCATAGTGCGTTTCAGTTTCATCATTCTACCTCCTGTGAAACAGGGGCTTCCCCCTAAATGTATGTACGTCATTGTAATATGAGGGCGCCCGCGTGTCAATCATTTTTTAAATTATGAATATATTTCCCTGACTTATGCATGAGAAATTAAACGATAAGGCATGTGGCATGGGGCATGAGGCATGCGGTTCAGGATGCGCTTCGCGCATATCCTTTTTTATGCCGGCAAAGCCGGCGAGCGAGCGCAGCGAGCGATTATAAAAATGCCGCGCAGCGCACCTCTTAAAGCGCACGGCGCATACCGCATAGCCTTCTCGAGATGAATCGCAAAAGCTTTTCACTCTTATTGAATCGCATCCTTTTCATCCGGCGTCTTTTCCATCGTTTCCTCTTCCGCCATCGTCTCGCGGATTTCCTTCTCCGCCGCCTGACGCGCTTCTTCGCGGATTTCCTTTTTCTTTTGGAAACGGGACACCACTTCCGGTACCAAATTCAGCATTTTATCCACCGTCGTCGAAGACATCGCATTCTTAATGGAGAAAAGCTCCATCCGCTCGCCCTTCATGATGAGGACCGCCGTCGGTGTCACACGTCCGCCGCCGGCACCGCCCGCCGAAGACCCGTCCGTGCCCGTCCGGCCCGTGCCGAAACCGAAACTGATATCGACGAAAGGAATAATCGTGGCATCGCCCACATACATCGGCTCACCCACGACCGATTCCGTCGTAATCATTTGCTTGAATTCTTCGAAAATCTGCTTTCTTGCGGTGTCGTCCATGACGCCCTCCTTCGGTAGGAAACGGTCTGCCGCACGGGTTTCTCCATGGCCAGCGAGACTATAACGTACAAAATATATAAAAGAATAATGCGCCCCTTCGCCCGAAAAACGAGCTCCGTGCATCGATTCACATAATCCCATTCCACGCGGCATTCCGGGAAATAACAAAGCGCCAGCCCCGCCAAAATGCCCGTTTTCATCGGATCGCCCGTCCCCGCGCGGCCTTCGAGGACATAGTCGGAAAATCGGCTGTGCCGCAAAATTTTCCGCATCGCATCAAAGACGAGCGCGACCGTGCCGTTCTCCAGCGCGTAGAAAAATACTCTCCAGGCCGGCTTCGTCCGCTTCTCCTCCGCCTCGGGCGGTTTCGTTTCGGAAACGGGTTCCGCGGGCTTCGTTTCCTTCCGTTTCCCCACATCGCTTCCCGAAAATCGTTTGGAAACGAGTCCGAAAAGCCAGGAAACGCGCACGGCGGCCTTCGTCCCCACGACCTCTGCGCGATACCGTATCGGGATCGCCGTGAGCAGAAAGAGGAAACAGAGGCATCCCGCGACGGCCGTGCCGATATATTGCAACCATTCCATCATGAGTACTCATATTGCCGCGCGGCGGCCTGTGCAATATCCTTCGCCCGGCGTACCAGTGCGGCCGGTGACGTGACACGCGCCCGGTCCCCGTATGCGAGCGCCCACGCGAGCACCCGTTTGGGCGGCGCCGTCACCTCAATGCGGATGCGGCTTTCCCCCGCCGATTCAATGCGGATATCTTTTCCGAAAGCAAGCATGAAAGCCGTCAGCGCCGAAGGATCGATTTCCAGCGTGCAAAGCTCCGGCGACCCTTCGTAAAACGTCACACCGCACGTCACATGCTCCTCCGGCCGCACGCCGAAAGGAAGTGATTTCATACTGCGAATGGCACGGCGCGGTTCCTCCGTCGCCACCACATCCGCCATCAGCGGCACGTGATAAATCCGCAGATTTTCCGTCCCGTCATCATTGGCGAGAAGCATATACCGCCCGCCCGCCGCCAAAATACGGAAAGGATGCACAAGGAAACGCTTCGGCTCCCCATCCGCATTCGTATCCGGATGCAGCTCGCCGTCGGGGCCGTAATGACAATACAGGAAACCGATTTTCACCCGTTTCCGCATCGCCGCAGAAAGAGCCAGCACCGTATCCCGCTGCGCGATCATCGCCTCCGTCCGCGCCGGATCCGAAAGTCCCGCGACATCGACGCGCCGCACATCCGTGTACGGCCCGACAACGCCGGAAAATACATCGAAAAGATCGTTGCGCATTTTCGTCGTGAGCGGACAAAAATATAAAAGATGAAACAAAAGACGCGCGTCGTCCTCGCCCAAAAGCGCCTGCCAATACCAGCCCGTCGCCATGGACGCCGGTTTCCCCCGAAGCGTCCGTTCCTTTTCGAAACAGCGCACCGGCCAGCCCGCCTCAATCAGAGCCGTCAAATTGCGGCGCACACTTTTTCTGTCGATATGCACGCCGTACTCCTCGGCCAAAATATTCAGAATATCCTGCTGCGCCAAAGGATGATCGGCATCCGTCCGCTCCTTCAAAATCCGAGCGATGAGAAGCAGACCGCGTTTCTTTTCGCCTTCCTCTTTCATCCCATTCTCCTCGGAATTCACGAAACGAATCTCATCCCTTTCAATATATCACAAATAGGGGGGAAATTCAAAATAACACAATAAAACAGAAAAATTAGCAATTAGCAATGAGCAATTAGCAATTCAGGTGTCGCCTTACGGCG
>CAVJQK010000199.1:0-3037 GCA_963651795.1 Erysipelotrichaceae bacterium
CGCCGGTACGGTGAATGCGCTGAAAGATAATGCCGTCGGCGGAAATTTGTATTTCGTCACGCCGAAAGGGATGGTCGTTTCCGGGAACGGCGTCATTAATGCGGGAAGCCTCACGGTTGCGACGCCGCCTTTGGAATATTTCGAAAAGATGAAACTCGATCCCAATGCGACGACGGATACATCTCAACAGCAGGGTCAGCAGCAGACGACGACGGTAAATATTTTCGATAAAAATCTTACGAGCGAACAGCTCACCACCATAATGACAAAATATACGGCGGATACGCTCGTGCCGGCGACGATTGCGCTCAATTCTTCCGGCTCGATTGCCGTCCAAGGCAAAGTCAATGTGAAGACGGCGGCGACGCTGATGGCGGGTACGGTGAATGTGGGAAGCACGGGCATTGTCCGGAATGCGATGGATTTTTCGCAAATTTCGAATCTCGGCAAAGCGAATCAGACGGCTCTTACCGATGAACATCGCTTGGATCTTACGAAAGATGCATATGGAAATATCACGCTGCTCGGCGTGGCGGCAACGACGGAGGACGGCGTGGCGGCCATGACGGTGGACGGCACGGTGGATGCCGGAAACGGCGCTGCAATCGTCAAAGCGGAAAATGAAGTCACGGTGGATCTCACGGCGGAAGATGCGTCGAAAGCATCCGTCGTGAATTTGGATGCGGCGGCATCGGCTGCGACCGTCACGGTGAACGGCAATGTGAAAGGCGCGAGCGTCGACATTTCCGCTAAAGCGACGGCGACATTCAAAGGAAATATCGTGAATAAGCCCGCGGAGAAAAAAGATGCCTCTGCGGACGAAAAAACGAAGAATGACGATAAGACCGATAAAATCGCAAGCGGTGCCACGAAGACGGGCGCCATGAAGAAAATTTCCGATACGGCGAAAAAATTCTTCGATAAAGTGAATGTTCTCATGGATGAGAGCGCGGCCGTCGCGACCGTGACCGTCGGACAGAATGCGAAAGTGGAATCGACGACGGGCGATACGAAAATTGCGGCGAACAGCGCCGTCAATAATGATTTGAGCCTCACCATTCAGCCGACCGTTACCCAAAAATCGGGCGATACAGAATCCAAGATCAGCGACGTCACGAAGACGTATCTGGCGGGCGCTTCGATTTACAACGGCTCGACTTCGGGCGCTTCCGTCACGGTGGCGGGCGAAGTGAAGGCGAAGGGAGACCTCACGATTTCGGCCGATGCGGCGAATACGTCCAAAGTCGCGACGACGATTAAGAAAGCGAATGCCGAGAATGCGACGTCTTACATGAATGCGGTCGTCAATGTCGTTTCTCATACGACGGCGGCGGCGGTGAATTTGGCGGAAGGGGCGAAAATTTCCTCGGAAGGCGCGCTCAAAGCGACGGCGAATACGGACACGTCCCTCGATATTTCCGGCAAAATCGCAACGGATAATAAAGCGGTCGTTTCCACGGCAATCAATCTTGTCGGGACGAATACGGATGCGAGTGTCGGTGTGAATACGACGTTGACCGGTGCCTCCGTGGAAACGAGCGCTAAGAATAAAGTGTCCAAACTTGATATTACGACGGACAATGCTTACGAAAAAGCATCTTCGGGCGATGATTCGAGCAAAGAAAAGACGGTCGAAGCGGAAGCGGCGGCGCCGGCGGCTGAAGGGGAAACGTCTGCGGCCGATGCATTGAAAGCTCTCCTTGGCAGCGATGAAAAATCGCAAAGTGAAGGTAGCGGCGTGTTGGCCGCCAATAAAGATGCGGATGAAAAAGCGGCTGCCACGTCCGGCGATACCGATGCGGTGAAAACCGAAAAAGGCACGACCGAAACCGATACGGAAAAGCAGACGGAGATGAAGGGCGACGGTGATACGGCCGAAGCACAGAAAAAGTCTGCCGAAGAGAAGCAGGAAAAAGAAGAAGAGAAGAAGAAAACCGGCTGGAATGATTATGTCGATATCGGCGCATCCGTCATGGTCGGCAACTTCAAAAATGCGGCGACGGTCAATATCGGCTCTGCCGGCTCGATTGAGGCGACCGGTGCGGCTACGGTTACGGCCGATGTGGCAACAGAGAAATCCGCGATCAATACGGTGAATACGCTTCTTAATACCAATACGGATACCAAAGCAGTCGTCTCGGCAGCTGTTGCCATTAAGAATATGAAAAACGGCGCGGCAGTCATTTTGAGCGGAAGCGACGCAAAGCGCGACGTGATTTCCGCCGGCGGGGATGTGAAAATCGCGGCGAATGTTGTCGATCAGCCGGCGGACGCAAAAGATGATAAACAGGAAGCGACGATGGTGACGCAGGCCTTCGTTTCGAATGATGTCGGTAAAGACAAGACGCTCATTCCTTTCGGTGCAACGGGCACGGTCGGCATTGAAAAAACGACCGGAAACGCAAATGTCTACATCGGCAAAAATGCGAAAGTCACGGCGGGCGGCGCGGCGACAATCGCATCGACTGTTTCCGGTCAGGATATCATGCAGGCCGGAAAAGAAGTCATCAAGAAAGACGAAAGCAAGAAAGATTCGGGCGGCAGTGGCGAAGGCAGCAGCGAAAGCGGCGGCACGGACAAGAATGATGACAGCAAGAAAGGCAGCGGGTCATCGGATCCGACTTCTTCCGGAAATAAAGTGGGCATCGGCGGCACGGTGGCCGTACAGAATCGCTATATGAACGGCAAGACGGAAGTAGCGACCGGTGCGGAAATTTCGGCCGGCGATATTGCCGTTTCCGCGAAAAATACGACGACGGCGGCGGCCTCTGCCGTAGGCGGCTCCAAGACGAGCAATGTCGGCGTGACGGGCATGGTTTCCTATATGGGCGGCGAATCGAATGCGCGCGTCCTGGTCGACAGCGGCGCGAGCCTCCAAGCCTCTGTGAAAGGCGAAGGCGACACTGCGACGAAAGGCACGGTTTCCGTTTCCGCCGAAAATACATCGACGATTACGAATAAAGCGGGGCTGACGGATATTTCCAAAGGCGCGGCAATCGGCGCCTCCGTCGGTGTCGTCTCTTACGATGTCCTTTCC
>CAVJQK010000200.1:0-3028 GCA_963651795.1 Erysipelotrichaceae bacterium
CTTTTCTTCCGCGGGGAAGAAAAGAAATGAACACGGCGCGCCGAAGGCGCGCCATTCCGCGGAGCGGGATATAGCGAAGCGTCATCCTGCGCAGCGGGATAAACTAATGTCGCACAAAAAAAGGAAATCCCGAAAAGGATTTCCTTTTTACTTGCCCAAGTTTATCGGAATTCCGCGAGAAGCGAATCGAAGAGCTCGGCGGAGGGCTTTTCCACGTGATCAACGAGGACGCGATCCGCTGCCGGCGTGATGGCGTCGTGCGGGAGAATTCCCGTTTCCTCATAGAGGAGACCCGTCACGAGGCTGTCTGTTTCCGCCAGGAGCCCGAAAGCCGCCGCTTTGCTGTGGCAGTCATAACCCTCACGGACGTCTTCGATTTTCTTCAAATTCTGCTGATACCACTGCGCCGTATTGAATTTATTGAAGGAAACGCAGGGCGTGAAAATGTTGATGTAGGAGAAACCGCGATGATCGACGGCTTTTTCGATGAGATCCATCATTTGTTTGGCGTCAAGCGCCGAAGCCTGAGCGACGAAGGTGGCGCCTGCGGCAATGGCCATCATGACGGCATCGAGCGGCGTCGTCGGGTTTCCGTCGGGCGTTGTTTTCGTCACGAAGCCTTTGCTGGAGGCCGGGCTCGTCTGGCCTTTTGTGAGGCCGTAGACCTGATTGTCGAATACGAGATACGTGATATCCATATTCCGTTTCATCGCATGCATCGCGTGCCCAAGGCCGATGGCGTAGGAGTCGCCGTCGCCGGAGCAGACGATGGTGTGCAAATCTTTATTTGCGCATTTCACGCCCTGCGCAAAGGGGAGCGCGCGGCCGTGCGTCGTGTGCGCGCCGTAGCAATAATGATACCCGCCGATACGAGACGAGCAGCCGATGCCGGAAATCAGGGAAATATCTTCGAAGGCCCAGCCTTTTTTCGCACAAACGGCCGCAATGGCATTTTGAATGCCGTAATCGCCGCAGCCGGGGCACCAATTCGGTACGATTTTATTTTTATATTCTCTCGGTGACGCCATGATTACAATACCTCCTCCGCTTTCTGTACAATTTTTGATGCGACAAGCGGCGTCCCGTCATAGGAAAGGAGAGAGCCGAGTTTGTCGTGGCAGTCGAAATGGGAGGCAAAGAGTTCACGGAGCTGCGCCGTCTGGTTTTCTTCGACGATGAGGACGTGTTTCGCGCCTTCGATGTACGGACGAAGTTCTTCCGTCGGGAAAGGAGCAATCAGGCGAAGCTGCATGTGATTCACGCGCTTTCCTTCCGCTTCCAGCGCATCCAAGGCTTCGGAGGCCGCGCCGCCCGTCGAGCAGATATCGATCAGAAGCAGATCCGTGTCCGTTTCCTCATGCTTTACGAAGAAAGGTGTAATCGCTTTGGAAACGCCCGCGAATTTGCGATGACGTTTTTCCATCTGCTGCATGCGATCCGCCACGCCTTCGGCCGGTTTTCCGTACACATTGTGCTCGAGCCCCGTCGAAAGGAACATGCCGTTCGGCGTCCCGGGAATCGTGCGCGGGGAAATGCCGTCTTCGCTGTCTTCGAAACGGTTGAAATATACGCCGTTTTCAAGAGCCGGAAGGCCTTCGCGCACCAGTTTCCCGCGGCGGATTTCGATGCGATCTTTATCGAAAGCCGGCACGGACTGCTTGCACATGCCGAATTGCAAATCCGAAAGCAGGATGACCGGCGTCTGGAATTCTTCCGCCAGATTGAAAGCTTCCTGCGTGATGTAGAAACAATCTTCAATGGATGATGCCGCCAGCACGATTTTTTCCGCATCGCCGTGACCTGCGCCGACCGCGTAGCGGATATCGCTCTGCTCGACTTTTGTCGCCATGCCCGTGGAAGGACCGGCGCGCATGACATCGATGATGACGACCGGAATTTCGGCCATCGCCGCCATCGAAATCGATTCGGCCATGAGCGAAAGCCCGGGGCCGCTCGTCGCCGTGAAGGCACGGACGCCGGCATATCCCGCGCCCATTGCCATCATGCAAGACGAAAGCTCATCTTCCGTCTGCACCACCGTGCCTTTGATTTTATGCATTGATTTGATCATGTACTCCATGATTTCCGTCGCCGGCGTAATGGGGTAAGATGCCATGAAACGGCTGCCCGCGGCAATTGCGCCGAGCGCCGCCGCTTCGTTTCCGAGAAGATAGACGAAATCTTTCTTCTCCGGCGTCGCGAGCGTTCCGACGGAATGGCCCTGCAGCGCTTCCTTCGCGCAATCGTAACCTTCGACGAAAGCCGCTTTATTATTTTCGACCATCGCCTCGCCTTTTTTGGCGAAACGATCCGCAATGAAACGGAAGAAAGGATCTTTCGGGAAACCGAGAAGACCCGCGGACATGCCGAGTGCCGCAATATTTTTCATCTGCAAAGAGCCGTGCGCCTTGGCGATATCCGTGATCGGAAGCGCCAGGAATACGCGCCCGCTGTGCGTTTCCCATTTCGGTTTGAAAGCGCTGTCCGCCAAAATGACGCCGCCTTCGCGGACTTCTTTTCCGTGCAAATCAATCGTTTCCTGATCGAGCGCGACCAGGCAATCAATCGCCTCGCCGATCGTTGCGATTTCATGCGTCGCGATGCGAAGCGCAATCGTCGTGTGCCCGCCCTTGATGCGCGATGCGAACAGGCGCTGGCTGAAGAGCGAATAGCCCTCGCGCGTGAGGACGTTCCCCAGGATTTCGCCGCAAGACTCCACGCCCTGCCCCTGCTGGCCGCCCATTTTCCATACAAAATCAGCTTTTGTTTCCAATCTGCTGCCCCCTTTGGATAAAAATAGGAAATTAGGATAAAAATTGTCACACAAAAACGTATTCCGCGGAAAACCGCGAGAAATACGCTCCGCCCGCCCCATCGCGGGAGATCATTTATACGTATTATACAGGAAACCGCCGCTTCCGTCCAATGTGGAAATGGGGGGAAGGGGTATAGGATAAAGGAATAAAAGAGTGTAAAGTGCAAAGTGCAGAGTGCAAAGTGCAAAGTGCAAAGTGCAGAGTGCAAAGTG